>JBGPOC010000039.1:0-11483 GCA_041487825.1 Candidatus Dormibacteraceae bacterium
AGGCCGGATTCACTCCGGCCGTCACATATGCCCCCTCCAAACACCCCATGCAACCTGCCACTGCGGTGGGGGCACCACGGTGGAGGCCTGCCTCCCCCGTGAAATGACACGAGCCCCCTGCCAAGCGACAGGAGGCTCGCGCCGCGAAGAGGGTGTGGTGACACGAATCCTAGTCGCGGCGCTGCCAGTTCGGTAGTGGTCAGGCCACAAATCAAGGGCGCGCCGCTTGTGGTTCGTGCGCCACACCTACAATCGAGTCTCGATGGACGTGCAGGCGGTGATGCTGCTTGTCACCGTGGCCTTCTTGACGATCTACGTCGTCGGTGTTGGGGGGACGACCGCGACCGCAATTCGAATCCGCGAAGCCTGGCGGCATCGCAAACCGGCTTCAATCTCATTCGAGCCACACGCCGGCGCAGAGCTGACCTTGCCCGCGCCGAGCCTGCCCTCTGCGGTACGGGGGCTTCGGACGGCGGGCTGGATCGCCTTTCCGATCGCATTGCTGCTGGCCCTGTTCGCGAACCGCGCGTATCCGATGCTGGTGCCGTTGACGGTGGTGGTGATGGTCGCCCTCAACGCCTTCTACTTCACGGCGATGCAAACGATGGGCGAGCCGCTGACGCTCACCAAAGACGGCTTCCGAATCGGCGGGCGCGGCAACGAGCGCTCGGTCCGGTGGATTCACGTCACCGAGTTCAGTGGAGCGCGCATCGGGGCGTTCAGAGGGATGCGAATGTCGGAGAAGGGCGAGTGGCAGGACCCAAAGCTGGTGCCCAATGCCGTCCTGTACCGCCTCAACCACGCGCTGGTGCATTCGCGCAAGACATGGCAGCAGCGCCTGAGCGGTTTTTCCTACTACGACGGGGTCATACACAACGCCTTCGGCGTACCGACCGACCAGTTGCTGAATGCGATGCGCGAGTGGCAGCGGCGGGCCGTTGAGGCCGAGTCCCCGCCACTCCGGCGTCCGCGCCCGGACGAACGCGTGGAGCGACGCTAGGCGTGGGATTCCTGCAGGACGCGTTCCAACGCTTTGGTGTCGAACGGGTGGGCAAGACGGAGCACAAAGTGCTGAAGGCCCGCGTCGAGCCATTCCTTGACCTCTTTCGGGGTGCGCACGTTCACATTGGCCGTCCTCTCAATCTCTTTCGGGTCGCGCCCGATCTTGTGGCACCACTCCTCGAGGACCCTCGATTTGTGCGCGTATTCATCGGGGCTTCCAAGCCCGTTCCACATCTGGGCGTGCTCCGCCACCAGCCTCAACGTCACCTTCTCCCCGACACCGCCGATGAGGATGGGCATCGGTCCCGCGGGGCCGGGCTTGAGTCTTGCGATCCGCTCCTTGATGCGCGGTAGCGCCTCTTTGAGCGTGCGCAACCGATCCCTGGTCTCGCCGAACTCGAAGCCGTACTCCGCATAGTCGCGTTCGAACCATCCGGCCCCGATTCCTAGTACAAAGCGGCCGCCGGAGATCTGATCGATGGTGCCGGCCATGTACGCGATCAGGTCCGGATTGCGATAACCGACCGAGGTGACCATCGGCCCGATTTGCGGCACCCTCGTCTCGAGCGCGGCGGCCGCGAGCAGCGACCAGCATTCGAACTGGTTCCCCTCCGGATCGCCGTACAGCGGGTAGAAGTGGTCCCAGAACCAGATGCTGTCCACCCCGAGCTCATCCGCTCGGAGCCACGCGTCACGCAGCTCCCGAATCGTGCACTGCTGCGGGTGGATCGTCACTCCGACTTTGAAGCGCCTTTCCGCGGGCATCAGGGAGCGATTATCCTCTCCATCTCATGATCACCGACGTGGCGCAGACGGCCGTCGACGCTCGATCGGCGCCGCGAGATTTCTGGGCGCGCTACCACGAATATCGCCGGCTCCGGCACGCGGAAACACGCCCGGATGATCCAGTGAAGCCGGACGACCTTGCCGAGATAGACCTGACGCGCGAAGAACCTTTCGACATCCGCTATCGCTATGAGGTGGCTCGGGACGGACTGATGCTGAGCTGGTTCGTCGCGAGCACCATCAAACCGGGGAGCCCCGAGTACGAGAGTAACAAGCACATCATGTGGGCCGACGCGTCGGTGCGTAAGGACCGCCGTCGCATGGGTATCGGCCGGGCCTGGATCCCGCTCGTGCTCGATCTCATGGATCGCCATGGCTGTACGACGCTCTCGTTGAGCAGCGAGGAGGACTCCGGCCACGCCTTTCTCAAGTGGATGGGAGCGGTGGCCAAGTTCACCGGGGCGGAGAACCGCCTCGACCTGTCAAAGGTCGATTGGGCCATGATGCGGCGCTGGGCGGAAGACGGTCCGAGGCTGTCGCCGACGACCAGGCTCGAGGTTTACGACGGGCATCTTCCCCGGGAGATGTGGGACGACTACTGCCCGCAGCTCACCACCATGCTCAACACCATGCCCTGGGAGGCGTTGGACCACGGCGATATCGTGGTCACGCCGGCCCACATCGAGGATTGGTATGGGCGGATGGATGAGCAGGGCATGACCGAGTACACGATGCTCACGCGCGAGCCGGATGGGGTCATCTCAGGGATCACCGACCTGCAGTACGCGCCGTACAAGCCGACCATGATTCATCAAGGGTTCACCGGGGTGCGGGCCGAGGCGCGAGGGAGGGGCCTGGGCAAGTGGTTGAAGGCGGCAATGCTGCTGTATGTGCGTGATCTGTATCCGCAGCTCCAGGTCGTGATCACGGAGAACGCCGGCTCAAACGCGCCGATGCTGGCCATCAACACCAAGATGGGTTTCAGGCAGTACCGGGCCGGCACCGAATACCAGATCACCCGCGACGAGCTCAGCGCTCGATCGAAGGTCCTCGCCCGCCGCTCCTGATACCGGCGGCCGTTAAGCCCTTCCACCCCTCTGGAGCTGCGCGCCACCTCCCCGCTGAGCGGGGAGGACACGCAGCCGGGCCCTTAGGCCCGTCCACCCCTCTGGCGCCGCGCGCCACCTCCCGGCTGAGCGGGGAGGACACGCAGCCGGGCCCTTAGGCCCGTCCACCCCTCTGGCGCTGCGCGCCACCTCCCCGCTGAGCGGGGAGGACCCGCAGCCGGGCCCTTAGGCCCGTCTGCTGTTCCTCACGCTTCGAGCGAGCAGCAGGATCCCGATCACGATGAAGAGCGCCGGTAGGGCGGCCCTGACCACGGGGAGATCGTTCATCCCGCTGAGGTCCAGGATGGATTCGAAGAACACGAAGCCGACCAGGAAGATGATCGCGGCGATGAACATGAGCGATCGGCCTTGCTTGATGAGACCGCTGTTGCGCTCGCGCAGGCCTCGCAGGAACAGACCCACCCCAACACCTCCGGGCGCGACCAGGGCCCACGCGTAGACCCAGCTGGCCCAGTTGCCAGTGCTGTTCTGATATGCGAGGACGAGCCCGACCATCGTCAGGATGCCGCCAGGGATCGCGGCGCCTGTGCCGAGGCTGACGAACCCGACGATCAGCAGGGTCAGGCCGGGGATGATCACGAACAGGGGCCAGCCAAAAGAGCTCAGGTCGATCCCCGCCAACTGGACCACGAGGTAGAACAGACCGACGACGACGAGAACTACGCCGAGGGCAATTCCGGAGCCGCCTCGGCGCGCGGGCGGGGGCGCCGTCATCGCCGCGTGCGGGGGCGGAGCCGGCGGGGGCGGCTCGATGACCGCGATCGGCGCCTCGGTCGGAGCCGCGGCAGCGGCAGGCGGTGCGGGCGCGGGCTCTGCCACGGGCTCAGGCTCGGGCTCGCTCACCGGAGCAGGCTCGGCTGCCGCCTGGGTCGTGTCCTTCTTGGGAGCGAAGATGTCCGGGCTGCCTGCCAGCTCATCCGGTCGGACGTGCGCCATTCCCTCGTTCTCGCTCGCTTCGTGCGCGTCGCTATCCGGCGGGTCCTGGTTTGGCGTCGGCTGGCTTGCACCGCTCTTCTTTGATCTCGGCATGGCGATCAGCTTAACGCCACCGACCCCAACCCCCTTGCCGGCCGGAAGGCCGCGTATTCGGGCTCAGTTGGATCTCTTCGGCGCGAACATTGGGTTCACGGGGCCGTGGCCGTGGCCGATCTCGAGCGAGTGCTCGATCGCGCCACTGATGAACTCCTTCGCCGCCCTGACTGATTCCAGCGGGCCGAGGCCCTTCGCGAGGCCGGCCGCGATGGCGGCCGAGAAAACGCAACCGCTCCCATGGGTGTTGGCGGTCGGGATCCGCACGGCGGCGAGCTCGACCATTTGCGCTCCGTCCCAATAGACGTCCGTCACGTCGTCTTCGGCGTGGCCGCCCTTGACGACCGCAGCGAGCGGCCCGAGCGCGACCAGGTCTCTTGCGGCGGCCCTGCGTTCGGCGATCGTCCTGATGCTGCGCCCCAGAATCACCTCGGCTTCGGGCAGGTTGGGCGTGACTACGGCGGCCAGCGGCAGCAGGCGCCTGCGGAGCGAATCGACGGCATCGTCGCGAAGGAGCTTTGCGCCTCCCTTGGCCACCATCACGGGATCGACCACGAGGTTGGGGATCCTGAGCGCTTCGATCGCGCCGGCCACCGCCTCGATGATTCTCGACGAAGACAGCATCCCGGTCTTGGCGGCTCGGACCGCGAGGTCGCTCGCCACCGCCTCGATCTGGGCAAGGACGATCGCGGTCGGCAGCTCGAAAATGTCGCTGACGGTCACCGTGTTCTGCGCAGTGATCGCAGTGATCGCGGACGCACCGTGGACACCCAACGCTGCGAAGGTCTTTAGGTCGGCCTGGATGCCCGCGCCACCGCCGGAATCGGACCCGGCGATGGTCAGAGCGACCGGCAGCTTCACGCTGTCCGGAGGCGGCGCTCGCCCCAGTAGACGGCCGCGGCCACAGCGGCGCTGACCAGCCCGCTCAGGTCGGCGCCATGAAGGCCGGCGATGAGTCCGGCGTTGAAGAACATCGGGCCGGCGCCGAGATTGCTGAAGAGGTTGCCGTAGTTGACGAAGACCAGGCTCACGGCCGTCCCCGCAGCCCAGGCCGCAAGCGCCTGTGCGGGGCGCGGCCTTCCCTCGTACACGAAAAAGCTCAACAGCACGACGGCGGCCCACGCGGGAGCCCACAGGTACGTGAGGATCAGGAAGTCCTCGTAGGCGAGGTGGAAGTCACTGACGAGGACAGCGTATGCCGCCAGTGCGGTGCCGAACACGCCGCAGGCGACAGCCGCCTGCCAGCGACGCAACCGGATGCCCATGGCAAGCGCGACCAGCCCGGCCGTGTAGACGTCGAGGTAGTTGGCCCAGATCTCCCCGACGATCACGAAGACGAAGAACGGGACGGCAACCCAGCCGGGCGCATGAGCGCTGATCACGGCCAGGACGCCCTGGCCGGCGGCCAGCTGAGCGTCGATCGTCGGCAGCAGAAGGCCGAACAGGCCCAAGAGGAGCATGGGCAAGGTGACACCCAAGGCGGGCCAGAGCGTGACGGACCGGCTCGGGCTGGATGCCGGCAGGTAGCGCGAATAGTCGCTGGCAAACGGGTACCAGGAGGCCACCAGGGCGAAGCAGGTCATGAAGCCGAGCACGAACGCTCCCGGATAGTCGGCACCCGAGGCGGCCGGCCCCTGGCCCCAATGGAACTGAGGGGCGAGGACGGCAAAGAGTGCCACCACGAGGACGGTGAATGCGATGGCGCCGTAAGTCTCGAGGACCTTGATTGTCTGATGGCCGAACACGGCGACCACGACGCTGGCGGCGGCGATCGCGATGACAAACACGAACGTGATCAGGCGGTTGCCGCCTCCGAACAGCTGCGTGCCGGCCTGGGCGGCGATCACGCAGTCGACGGCGAACCAACCGATGGCCAGGAACAACGTCAGCGCAGCGCCCAGGTAGGAGCCCCTCAGGCCGAAGATGCGGCGCGTATAGGCGATCTGGGGGAGACCGGTTCTCGGGCCGGTGTTGCTGAGCAGACCGAGGATGGCCGCGGCCGCCGCCGTCCCCAGAGCGGTGGCGAGGAGGCCGTCCCAAACGCCCAGCCCGTAGTAGGTCGTGAGCAGGCTGGCGGTGAACAGGCTGGCGTAGTTCACAAAAGCGCCGGCCCAAAGAAAACCCAGCTCGCGGGGCACCCCGTGCCGGTCGCCCGCCGGGATCGCGTCGATCCCGTGGCTCTCGACCTCGCCGAAAGCACGGGCGTCGGCCCGGGTCGCTGCGTTCTCGCTGATGGCTCATCCCTCCGCTGGCATTACCCAGTTCAGGTTCATGCGGTCGGCGCGTGACGCGCCCTCTCAGCCCGAAATTCCGAGCTCCCGCTATCCGCCGATCTTACCCGGAGTCTCGCTAGGTGATTCGCCAGGGGGCGGGGAGGAGGTGGGCCAGGATTCGGTAAACCTCCGGGTTCAAGGCCATGCCCACATGGCTGCCGTTGACCTCGATCGAGTTCACGTCAGAGCGAAGGCAGGCCCTCCAGTTGACGACGCCGTCCGTGCGCGAGTACAGGGACGTGGTGGGTACGCGAGGCGCCGCCGCGAGGTCGCGAAGAAACCGCATCTCCACCGACGCCGGGTGTCCATAGCGAAAGACGTTGTACATGTGCGCGGCTCTCACGCCCGCCATGGTCAGGGGATGAACGTCGAAAGGATCGTTGAGCGGCGAGCCGAGCGTTATCACCTGCTCGACCAGCTCGGGCTTTCGGTGGGACAGCACCTTCGCCAGCACCCCACCCCGGCTGTGCCCGACCAGGGCGACCCGCGCCCCGGTGCGGCGCTTCAGCTGCTGCAGGGAATTGATCAGCGGACGAAGCATGACCTCGGAATACATGACGTTGAACGCGACACCGCCCATCTGCGGCTTGTAGCCCACGCGTCGCAGCCATTGGAAGGGCGTTCCCAACGTCCAGTCGCCGGCGAGGAAACCTGGGATCAGGAGAACGGGCCGCCCTCGGCCAGGTGGAACTTCGATGCCCCGAAAGACCGGGTCCCGGACCAGGCGGAGGTACTCGATCGAGACGCGGCCCTCGAGCCACATCGGGGGGATGGGGTCCCAGCGTCCGGCGTGGCGGAGATCCGGGAGGATCGACCCCGCGGTCTCCTCGAGCCGGCTCCGCCTGCCTTCATGGGGTTGTGGGACCGTTGCCAAGTAAAGTTCTGAGTGCGTCTCCGTTAAGAAACCGTAGCGGGTTCGGGTGCGATTCTATACGCCATCCACTGATCTACAACGCGTAAGAACTGCTCGGGGGTCTCCATCATCGGCACGTGGCCGACGCCCTTCATCACCGCGAGCGTCCAGTCGGGACGGCGCCGGATCAGCTCACGAGCGGCTGCGATCGGGATGAGGCGATCGAGGTCGCCGTGGACGACCAGCGTCGGCGCCTGGACCCTTTTCACCTTCGCCCAGAAGCGCGGGTCGGCCATCCTGAGCCCGAGGGAGCGCGTCGCCTGGGTTAGGGCGCGGCTGTTCTGCCGCCCGAGGTTGCCCCGCTCACGGGTCAGGCGCACGTGTGCTTCGACCATCGCCGGGTCCAGCCGGGAGGGATCTGCCGCAACAGCCGTGATGACTTGCCTGACCAGCCCCTCGGCGCCGATCTCCCGGGCCTGCCGGTTGATCGCGATCTCGGCGAGCCCGGGGATCGAGAGCGCGGCCATCATCCCGAGCATCGCCGGGCCGGGCCGCCGAACGTGGATGCCGGGGATTGCCGGATCGACCAGGACCATGGCGCTCACCCATCGCGGGTGATCGGCCGCCTCCAGGATCGCGATGTGGCCGCCCATCGAGTTGCCCATGACGATCGTGGGCTCGCCGATCACGTGCTCGAGGAAGGTGTGCACCAGGTCCGCGTTGGCGCCTACCGCCGCCGAGCGATTGAACAGCGGAGTCTCGCCGAATCCCGCGAGGTCGACAGCAAGGACATGGTGGTGTTTCGCAAGGTTCGGCCCGACCGCCATCCAGTTCAACGCGCTGCCGCTCAGGCCGTGGATCAGCAGCAGTGGCTTGCCGCCGCCGCCATAGTCGATGTAGTGGACCGGACCATCCAGGTCTGCTGTCCGATGGCGCATTGCGTCAATTATATGAGAGGGAACCCGGACGGTTCCCTTTCATCGCCGGTCGCTTCGCGACCGGCTGCTCTCTTTCCGGCATATCGATGGGACTGTTTGAGAAGAGTCTCGCCCTGCTGGGCTTTGGAGTAGGAGGGACAAAGTCATGGCCGGGGGACCCCGGCCAACCCTGCGACGCCAGTGCCCTTTGGTGTAGGAGGAGAGAGTCATGGCCGGGGGGACCCCGGCCAACCCTGCGCCGTCTGTGCCGAATCCCTGAGGATCGCAGACGCCAGGCGCATCAGGATCTCGGTCACGGCGCCTGTCGAGCGGCGGCCGTCCCTGTGCAGGCGGTCGAAGACCGGGAACGAGGTCAGGGCCCCGATCACGTCCTCCGCCTCCTTCAGTGAGCAGCCTGGACGGAGCTGGTCGGATGCCGCGAGCCGCTCGGCAATGGCCCTGTCGTCGCCGGGCGTCTCGGGGTGGGAGCCGGCAACTGCCGGCAGGCGCCGGAACAGGGCGGGATCGGTCGACCACGCCAAGCACGATTCGGCGATCCGCTGCCGGAGCTGCTCGCGTGGATCTCGTGCAGGCGGCGCAGGCCCTGCGGAGCGCCGGCGCTGCACCCCCGCCGCGAGCTCGCGTAGCAGGCCCGTCATCGAGCCGAACCGGTTGTAGATCGTCAGGCGGGAAACGCCGGCCCGCCGGGCCACCTCGCCGGCGCTGATCGCCTGCTCGCCCGAGGCCAGCAGGTCGCGGGCGGCGGCCAGGATCGCGGCCCGAGTGCGGTTGACGGACTCCTGGCGACGGCCCAGCCGGTAGTTTCTCGAGGCCATCCAATCAGATTAACAGACAGTATGTCTAATGAATTGACGCCACGATCTCGAGCAGGTCCTTGCCATAGCGATCCAGCTTGGCGCGGCCGATCCCGGGCAACGCTCCCAGCTCCACGAGGTCCGAAGGTCGGCGGGCCGCCAGCTCGGTGAGGGTCCGGTCGTGGAACACGACGTATGCGGGCACGCCCTGGCGCCGGGCCGTCTCGGACCGCCACTCCCGAAGCCGCTGATAGAGCGCGGGATCGGCCGCGCGGCTGGGCGCCGGTTCCACGTCCGGTGCGACCTCGACGTCGACAGTGTCCTTGCCGGCCAGGACGGCCCGACCACGATCGGTCAGCTCGACCATCGGGTAGTGGCCTGGGCTCTGCGACAGGCAGCCAAGGGTGACCAGCGCCTCGAGCAGCCGGCGGACCCGGGACGGGCTCCAGCCCACCAGCGACCCATAGGCCGGCACGTTGAGAACCCACGGTTGGTCTCGAGTAAACCGGTTCTCCTTGCCGGCAAGGATCGTGGCGAGGTTGACGATCCCGATCCGCCCCGCGAAGCGTGCTGCGCCGGCCAGCGCCGTTCGAGTCGACGAGGCATCCACCGGCGCGGCGCCCGCCTCCGCGACCGCGCCGTGCTCGCAGTTGTCGCACGAGCGACAGGTCCGCTCGGTGGAAGTGACGTCTCCGAAATAGTCGGTGATGTATGCATGGCGACACGACCGGAGCTGGGCGTACTCGATCATCTGCGCGAGCTTCACGTACGCATGCTTCTTGAGCAAGGCAAGCTGCTCGACGTCGACCATTGAAGTATCGAAGGGTCCCACCGTGCCGTCGGCGCGAAGAGCGCCGGCCTTCTGCAACAGCCGCTTCGACGCGTCGAGAGACCTCCACGCCTGCTCGGGCATGAGCACCTTCAATTCTTCGGGGTCGGCATTCCACACCCCGAGACGGAAGTAAGCCGCGTGCGCGCTGATGACCTCGCGCAGCTCCGGAAAGGCCGTCTCGATGAAGTGGACCTGGAGGTCGCGGTCCTTGCTCGAATGGATGAGCAGGCACAGCGCGGGCCGGCCGTCGCGCCCCGCCCGCCCGGCCTCCTGGTAGTAGGCCTCGACGCTCCCCGGGAATCCCACATGGATGACCTGGCCGATATCCGGGAAATCCACTCCCATCCCGAATGCGCTCGTCGCCACCACCACCCGCAACTCGGCTGCCGCGAAACCATCCTGGACCCGGCGGCGGTGCGCATCCGGAAGGCGTCCGTGGTAGGGCGCGGCCGGTAAGCCCCAGCGGCTGATCGCCGCGGCCGTGCTCTCAGCTCCTTTGACCGTCCCCGTGTAAACGAGCGCTCGCCCCTGGCCTGGATCGAGGCGGCGGCGCAGTTCTTCTAGCCGATCGCGGGCGCCGCGCGCGTTGATCGCCACGAGCTTCAGGTTCGGCCGGTTGAAGCCCGTGACCACGACCAGCGGTTCGCGCAGCCCGAGGTTGACCGCGATGTCTTCGCGAACGCTCGGCGTGGCGGTGGCCGTGAACGCTCCGATCGGTGGCCTTCCGCAGGTTTCGAGCGCGGTACCTATGAGCCGGTAGTCGGGCCGGAAGTCATGGCCCCACGTCGATATGCAGTGAGCTTCGTCGACGATGAAGCGCCTGACGCGGAGCCCGGCCAACCGGCTCATGAATCCGGGGCGGCTGAAGCGCTCCGGCGCAACGTAGAGGAGGCGATACTCCCCGCGCGATGCTGCGTCTATGCGCTCGCGCTGCTCGGCCGAGCTGAGCGTCGAGTTGATGAAGGCTGCGCGGACTCCGTGCGCCACCAGGCGATCGACCTGGTCCTTCATCAATGCGATAAGTGGCGAGACGACAACGGTCAAGCCCTCACCCAGGATTGCCGGAACCCAGTAGCTCAGGCTCTTGCCCGAGCCGGTGGGGGCGACCGCGAGGACGTCGCGCCCATCCAGCTGCGCCTGGACTACCTCGGCCTGCCCGGGTCGGAACGACTCGAGGTGGAACACCTCGCGCAGCACTTGCTGGGGAGTCATTGACCCAGTGTGGGGCACCGCAGGGCGAGCCACCACCCGCCCTTAACAGGAGAGAACGGGGACGGCGCGACGCTCAGAGCCCGAGCGTGATCCTCGCCAGCCGGTCGCGCACCTCGGTGGGCAGCAATTTCGAGTAGATGTCGATCGCTCGTGCGTCATACCCGATCAGGTAGCGCGCCTTCGGGCTCTTGGCCGTCATCACGCTCGCGATCAGCCGGGCCACCTCGATCGGGTCGCCCATCAGCCGCTGGCTGACCTTGATGCCCTCCTCCAGCCGGCGGTAGGCCGCGAAGTACTCCGAGTCGATGCGGCTCTGGACGTCGTTGCCCGCGGTGTCCCAGATGTTCGAGCGGAATGCGCCGGGTTCGATGAGCACCACCGAGATGCGGTCCGATGCGAGCTCGACGCGGAGCGCATCCGACAACGCTTCGAGCGCGTGCTTGCTGGCCTGGTACCAACCCGTGAGCGGAGTGGTCATCAATCCGTAGATCGACGAGATGTTGACGATGCGCCCGCCCCCATGGGCTCGCATGTGCGGGATCGCCAACCTCGCCAGCCGCATCGGGCCGAGCACCATGGTCTCGAAAGCGACGCGAGCTTCCTCGTCGCCCACGTCTTCGATCGCGCCGCTCGCGGG
>JBGPOC010000040.1:0-11473 GCA_041487825.1 Candidatus Dormibacteraceae bacterium
GTGAGGCCGCCTCGGGCGCGGCCGGTCCGCTTGCAGACGTGCTGGTCGAGTCGCGGCGCGTGGTCGAGTCCGCCGGCCGCGCGGGACTGACGGTCCGCCTCCTGGGCGGCGTCGCCGTACGCATGCAGGCGCCGTCGGAAACCCCACTGCTGCCGCGCCCGATCGGCGACATCGACATCGCCACCCGGCAGGGGGGCTGGCGCGCTCTTGCCGATTTCCTAAGCTCGGCGGGCTACACCGGTGACGAGATGTTCAACGCGCTGAACGGCGCGCGGCGGCTGCTCTTCTTCGACCAGGTGAACAACCGCAAGCTCGACGTTTTCGTGGGTGCGTTCGCGATGTGCCACTCGATCCCCGTCACGGATCGGCTCGACATGGACCCCATGACGATTCCCCTCGCCGAGCTCCTGCTGACGAAGCTGCAGATCGTCCAGCTCACCGAGCGTGACCTGCGCGACATCTACACCCTGACCTACCACCACCACGTCAGCGACAGCGGCGGCTCCGGGATCGAGGCTGACTTCATCGCTGAGCTGTGCGCCAAGGATTGGGGCCTGTGGCGAACGTGTACGTTGACGATCGAGCAGAGCCTGACGAGGCTGCCCGATCACCAGGTGCCCCCCGAGGCTTCGGCCCTGATCGACGAGCGGCTCAGGGCGCTTTTGAGGCGCATAGAACAGGCTCCGAAGTCGACCCGCTGGAAGATCCGCAGCCGGGTTGGAGATCGGGTGCGCTGGTACGATGAGCCGGAGGAGAATCTGCCTACCGCGTAGGCCCAGACGATGACTGCCTCCGTCCACCGGGTTTCTCACAAGAGCCCTCTGCTTCAGATGACGCAGACGACTCCCACCTGTCTGTGGAATGACTCTGCGTCCATCGACGAGCTCACTCGCTCGATCGAGGACGGGGCGGTCGGAGCCACCTGCAACCCGGTGATCGCGGTGTCGATCCTGAAGAAGGAGATGACGGCCTGGCGCCCGCGAATCGAGAGCCTGATTCAAGAGATGCCCACAGCGGCCGAGGATCAGATCGGTTGGAGGCTGATCGAGGAGCTGTCGGTTCGAGCAGCCAGGCTTCTCGAACCGATCTTCAAGGTGCAGGCCGGGCGCAACGGCCGCCTCTCGATCCAGACCGATCCCCGCTTCTACCGCGACAGCGACGCAATCGTCGAGCAGGCCCTCGCCTTCAGCGACCTCGCTCCGAACATGATCGTGAAGATCCCGGTGACCCGCGCCGGAATCCCGGCGATCGAGGAAGCCACTTATCGCGGAGTCAGCATCAACGCAACCGTGTGCTTCACCCTCCCCCAGTGCATCGCGGTTGCGGAGGCTGTGGAGCGAGGTTTGCGTCGCCGCGAGACGGAGGGGAAGGACATTTCGTCGATGGGGCCTGTGTGCACAATCATGGTGGGCCGCCTCGACGACTGGCTCAAGGTCGTGATGGAAAGGGATGGCCTTTCGGTCGACCCCGGCTACCTCGAGTGGGGCGGCGTGGCCGTGTTCAAGAAGACTTACAAGATTTTCCGCGAGCGCGGCTATCGCCTGAGACTGCTGTCGGCTGCGTTCCGCAACCACATGCACTGGAGCGAGCTCGTGGGCGCAGACGCGGTGATCTCACCCCCGTACGCGTGGCAGCAGCGTCTCAACGCGAGCGGCATCGATGTGAAGTCCCGCATCGACAACCCGGTCGACCCACGAATGATTGATCAGCTCATGACCAACTTTCCAGACTTTCGCCGAGCGTATTCGGAGGACGGGCTGACCGTCGAGGAATTCGACAATTTCGGTCCGACCCGGCGCACGCTCCGCCAGTTCATCGGGGCTTGCTCAGATCTCTCTGCGCTGGTGCGCGACGTAATGCTGCCGAACCCCGACCACGCATAGACCGCCCTCGTTCGCTGTTCTTTCCGTGTCACACGCTGTCCCACTGGCACGGAGAACCCCGGCCCAGACCCGGCGGTGGCAGAATGGAGCGGTATGGAAGAACGGAGCGAAGAGCAGGTGATAAGTCGCCTGTTCGAGCTGGAAAACAGCGGCCAGGCGACTCAACGCGCGGAGCTCACCGGCGCCCGATTCCTTTCGCTGATCCAGGACCCGGTCAACGGTCTGGGTTATGTCTTCCAGCACGGGCTGGACGAGACCGAAGGGGCCGAGGTGCCGGCGGGCACCGAGTTCTGGGAGTACTCGACCTGGGATGAGGCCGGGCGAGCGTACGCCCAGATGTTGGACGAGGATCGCAAGGCTGGTGAGCTGGTTGAGGTCGACTCGGAGGAAGGCCTAGGCGACTCCGAAACAGACGGGGCGGAGGTCCGCGATCGCTACTCGGCGAGCGATGAGGATTCCCTCACCGTGGACGGTGAGGATTCGGAGGGCGAGCAGACCGAGATAGTCATCTGAGCCGGTCGAGAGAGGCCGGTCTGGTGACGACTATCCGGTCAACTCAACCGGCGGTCGCGCCGGCATTCTGACCGAATACGGCGAGCGCCTCGGCCGGCGCCGGACGCTCGCCGCACCAACTTGAGCGCTCAGGTTTGGCAGCCAAACGTCGCGGTGTCCATGCGGTGTTGCGCGAAAACTCGTCGCGAGCAGCGCATTGAACCCGTTTGCCAATGCCGATGCAATCGCAAGGCACCTGTGCGGGCAGTGACCGCAAGATGATCGCGTGGACTTAGCTGTCAACGACCATGGCGGTGGAGTCGAGCTCGTCTTCAGCCGCTTCCCTGCCTTGCGCGACCGGGTCGCCGCGTGGTACGTGCGCAGCGTCCTGGTGGACGCCGGAGGAGCACACACCGCCGGTGCGCTGCAGGTATGGCTCGAAGGGCGGCGGCTCGATGCGCTGCTGCTGGGCCATCATCACGAGGATCACAGCGGCGGCGCGGGACCAATTGCGCGCCACGGCCTGCCCGTGTTCGGAAGTCGCGGCACGGCGGCTCGTCTGCGGCGACCTGGAAGGGTGCCCGAGTACCGCGCCCGACTGTGGGGACAGAGAACTCCGCTCAGAGTGCGCCCGCCCGTGGATCTGCCCCTCGAGACAATCGAGCTTCCTGGCCATTCTCCGGATCAAGTTGGGTACTTCGATCGTGAAACCGGCTGGCTTTACTCGGGCGACCTGGTGTTGCGTCGCCGCCAGCAGATTGCCATGCCTGGTGAGGACCCCTGGGCGATGATGGACTCGCTCCGTCGGGTCCTTGATTTGGCACCTCTCGCATTGGCAACCAGCCACCGCGGCCTCCTGATCGAGCCGGGCCCGCTGCTCCGCGAACAGCTCGACTATCTGGAGCATCTCGCAGAGGAGATCGCCCGGCTGCACGGCTCGGGTCTGAACGCCGACGCCATCGTGCGCACGCTCTTCGGCGGCGAGCAGACGCTGCCGGGGACGGAGACGACGTGGCGGGAGGCATCAGGAGGTGAGTTCTCGAGTCGCCGGTGGATAATTGCGTTTCTGCGGCCTGCCGCCTCCTGAATTCGGATCACGAGTCAAGCAAGCGCTCCGCTCACTTCAGGCCCGAACGGAGAGGGACTTTAGCCTCTGGCCAGATCCTCCTGGCGGCGCCATGCTGATTTCGTTGCGCGGAAGTCTCCGCGCGCTGTTTGCGAAGGAGGTGCGCGATGGTCAAGACGCTCACGTTCGCCAAGCTGACCGAGCACGGTCAACTGTTGCCGCCGGAGAAGGTTCCGGTCGTGCTGGCCAAGGTGCAGGAGATCGTGAAGGCGTACAGCGGCAAGATCGAGTGGATGTTTGCCACCACGGGCCGCTACGACTTCATCACGATGGCGGAGTACCCTGACGAGCCGGCCGCCTTCAAGGCGCGGACGAAGATCATGGAACTCGGTTTCTTCCACCTCGAGTCCGCGGCTGCCTTCCCGATCGAGGCTTACATCGAGGCAGCGGCTGAGAAGAAGGTCCTGGTCACGGTCTGAAGAGTCGCCAGGCAGAAAGGCCGCGCGGCGTTTGCCGCGCGACCTTTTGTTTGCCGGCCCTCTCGGCTAGCGGCCGAGGGCCTCGCGAATGCTCTTGAGGTGGCCGCGAGGATGGCGAACTGCGGCCGACGCCACCCAGGCAACGTCCTGGGTGCCGGCCCAGCCGAACTCGTTGCGCGTGCTCAGCTGGTTCTCGGCGAGCGTGCCCAGGAAATCAGATGTTCGGGCAGTGCTTCGCTTCAGGTCGGCCAGCGTCTCTGCTCGAGATCGTTGCTCGACCTGGCGCGCATGCTCGGCATTGCGGGCGTGCAAGACCTCTGGGGTGATCCGCACCGGACGCCCTGCCAGGAACTCGTTAATCCAACCGACGACCTCGGGGTTCCCGACCGCGATGTGATCGAACAGGACGCCGACGGCTCTCTGTTCATTGGGGCATGTCGTTCGCCAGTCATCGTCCGAACATGATTCGGCGAGAGCGATGGCTTCCGCCATGATCGTGTCGTAATCGTCGACGAGCGTGGAGGCGGGTTTCATCGTTCAAGAATACCTACGCCGGCCTGCAGGGTTTCGTGGTCGCAGTTAGGGTATCGAACTCAGTTGCCAGGGTTGCCGAGTCGTATCCGAGAAGGCTTCCCTCAGACCAGTCTCTGGAGGCCGACCCCAGGCAGCTCCTGGAGCCTGGCCACGATCTCGTCGCAGTGCTGCTGATCCCGGGCCAAGATAGTGAGGTCGATCTCCGTCTCCAGGATGCCCAGGTCGATCCGCCCCTCGCGCTGATGGAAGACGCTGACCATGTTGCCGCCAAGAGCGCCGACCTCGGTCAGAACACGACTCAACTGGCCGGGCCTGTCGGGCACCCTCACCCTCAGCATCAGGTAGCGGCCCGCACGGGTGAGGCCGGCCCTCACCACCGAGAGGAGAACGCTTGGGTCGATGTTGCCCCCTGAGAGCAGTGCGCAGGTGGTGCCCTCGAGCTTCGGGCCTGGGGCCAGAAGGGCAGCCACGGAGGCGGCTCCGGCGCCCTCGACCAACAGCTTCGAGCGCTCCAGCAAAAGGAGAATCGCCTCAGCAACCTGCTGGTCGCTGACGGAGCGCACCTCGGCCAACCGCGACTCGAGGATCGCGCGGGTCATCTCGCCTGGCTGCTTGACCGCTATGCCATCGGCGATCGTGAAACCGACCGGCGCCAAACCGAGCCAGGGCGCGCACGCCGCCGACTGGACTCCAATCAACCGCACCGATGGCCGGCGCTCGCTGATCGCGAGCGCGATGCCTGCCGCGAGCCCGCCCCCGCCGATGGGCACCACCAGGGTCTCCAAGTCTGGCGCCTGCTCCAGCAGCTCCAAGCCGACTGTGCCTTGCCCCGCGATCACCGCGGGGTCGTCGAATGCATGAACGAGCAGCTCACCCGACTCGTCGCAGCGCCGGCGTGCCGCGGACATCGCGTCGTCGAAGGCTTCTCCGCTAAGCACCACCGACGCCCCATAGCCTTTCGTGGCCGCGATCTTGCTGACCGAGGCTCCCGTCGGCATCACCACGGTGCAAGGCACGCCTAGTTCCTGGGCGGCCCAGGCCACCGCCTGGCCGTGATTCCCCGCGCTGGCGGCGACCACGCCGTTCGTCCGCTCCGCCTCGGATAGCGCCGCCAGCCGATTGAGAGCCCCTCGGACTTTGAACGAGCCGGTCCGCTGAAGATTCTCAGCCTTGAGCACAAGCGTCGTCCCCGTCAGTTGGCTCAGGGAGGCACTCGGGAGAAGCGGCGTCACCTTGACCCGATCACCGAGGGTTTCGCGGGCGCGGAGCACGTCTCGATGGGAGGGCAGGGTGCTGTCGCTCATCAATGGTCGCCGCACGGCAGTATCGCAGTCAGGCGTGCGTTCCGCGAGGCGTGGGTCGCCTCCCCCACACGACCGGCTCGCCTGGCGCGACGTAGTCTGCACGGCATGACCAGGGTGCGACTTGCAGCCGCCGTCGCGATCCTGGGTCCCCTGGTCGCCGCCACCGCCTCGCTCGCGCTCGGTCCGCTTAACCCGAGCTACGATCCCATCAGGATCTCTGTCAGCCGGCTGGCTGCAAAAGGCGCACCCGGCGCCGCTCTCATGGAAGTCTCGATCGCCCTCGTGGGAGCCTCACTCCTGGCGCTTTCGCTCGGAGTCTGGTGGGCAAGAGGCTGGGCGGCGCGAGCGGTCGCCACCCTGGTCGCAATCGCCGGAGTCTCTTTCCTGGTCGCGACCATGATCCAAATCGATCCAGCCGCACCGGCAACCGTAGCCGGCCACCGGGCCGCGAGCGGAGTTGCGTTGGCAAGCCTGGTCTTGGCCGCGCTCGCTGCAGCCATGACGCTGGATGGACCTGGCAGGCGGTATTCACGAGTCAGCCTGGTGATCGGCATGGTCGGACTGGCGACCCTGCTTTCCGGCGTCGGCCTGTTGTTCGACGGTTTCCCTGGCGGCCTATGGGAGAGAGCGCTTGCAGTCCTCACCCTTTGTTGGGCGGAGATGACCGCCATCAGGCTGCTGATGCCGACCCCGGGCCTAAGACCTCGGCGGACCGAGCGTCGACCACCAGCGCCACCAGCTGTGCAGCCACCGCACCGGGAAGCAAGCGCCGGGCCAGTACTCGAACAAACCGATTGGGCGCCAGGCCCCCCGCGATGACAGCCATCTGGGCGAAACCAGCGGCCTTCTGCCATCCGGCGGTGGCCATTGGTCGTGAGAGCCCACGCCCCCACCGCACCAGATAACGCGCCGCGGGAGCCACCAGGCAGGTGGCCGGCAGAGCCCCCGACCTCCAGGCTGCAACGGCGGCCCACCAGGTCAACCAGGAATCCGCCTCGAGGTCCAGAACCGCGCCGAGCGGGGTGATGCCGGACCGTCGCGCCAAGGGGCCGTCCAGCCAGTCGCTGGCGGTGGCCGCCCACAGAAGCGTCAGCCAGGCAACGGTGCGGTGCCCACCCGGCCGGGGTGCGGCGGCGTAGCCGCACAGCCAGCTCGCGGCGCCGGCACGTGAGAGCGTGAGGAGATTGGCAGGTGTCAGGATCGGTCCCGGGGACCGCAGCCCGGCAGCGGCCACACTGGCAAACAAGCCGAATGCCCCGAGGCTCGCGGCTACGGCCAGGAGTGATCGCGTCCTCATGAGGCAGCCGTCTTGGCTTTCGGCTTCGAGCCGGTGACAAGCATGGCGACGGCGACGATTCCGACCATCCCCAGCACAGCGCCGTACCAGAACGTCGCGGAAGGCCCGAGCCGATCCCACAGCTGCCCGCCGGCAACGCTGGCGACCAGGCTCGTCAAGCCGACGGTGCTCGAGTAGAAACCAAGGCCTGTGCCGCGCAGTTGCCCCGGGCTGAGATCCGAGGCGAGTGCCTTGCCGACCGTTCGGTAGGTTCCCTGGAAGAGGCCGTACAGCACGAAAAGGCCGGCCACCAAGAAGACACTGCTCGCGATCGCGAAGCCCACATACGTCATGACAAAGATGCCCAGGGCGGCAAGCAGCGTGAGTTTGCGGCCGAGTCGATCCGAAAAATAGCCGGACGGGTAAGAGGCAAGCGCTGCACACAAGTTGAAGGAGGCGTAAATCAGGATCGTTGCCTCGAGCGAGAGGCCGATGTTCTGGGCGCGGAGAATGAGCAGCGCGTTGGTAGAGTTGCCGAGCCCGAAGAGACCGATTGCCAACAGGTACTTCCAATAGCTGGACGGCAGGTCGCGAACTCGACCCGGCGCCGTGCCGCTCGGCTGCACACGCCGCTCTCGTACCAGCAGAACGAGGAAGAACGACGCCAACCCGGGCAGAATCGCAATGTAGAAGAGCCACCGGATCGGGAACCGCATGCTGAAGAGCAGCAAGATTGCGAGCAGCGGCCCGATGAACGCGCCGAGGTTGTCACCCAGTCCCTCCAACCCGAAGGCTCGGCCGCGCACGTCGTCGGGTGCGGAAGCGGCGATCAAGGCGTCGCGCGGGCAGGATCGCGTTCCCGTGCCGACCCGATCCACAAACCTGCCGGCAAGCGCCTGGGGCCAAGATGTCGAGATTCCGATCAGCGGTTTGGCGACGGCTGCGAGCAGGTAGCCGCCGGCAGCGAGCAGCCGGCGTGACTTGATCCGGTCGGACAGCCACCCCGACGGCCCCTGGACGAGGTACTGGGTGGCGTTCGCCACGCCCTCGATCGCGCCCAGGGTGCCGGCGGAGGCGCCCAAGACCTGGGTGACAAAGATCGGCAGAATCGGGTACAGCATCTCGGTGGAGACGTCGGCGAAGAGGCTGGCGAAGGCAAGGACATAGGTGTCCCTCGGGAGCCCGGACAAGCGACGCGCCATCAGCCAGTCACTGTCAGCTCAGCGGTGTCTTTCTCAGACGCGGAGACGATGTACGGTAAGGGCGTAGTCGGAGCTTTCGCTGGACGTGTCCCGATCCCAGGTCGACCAACGTTCGACCAGCTCCAGGCCTGCGGCTTCGGCCCACATCGCAAACACGGCTGGCGGGCAGCCATCAGGCCGGATCGAGTGCCCATTGATCAGGAGGCCGGCCGGCCGCACATGGTGCACGAGATTCTCGAGGGCCTGCCGTCGGAGCTCGGGAATGACGAAGTTGATCACGTTGCCGGCCATCAAGACGATGTCGAACGTGCGACCAAGGCGAATGGTGGTGATGTCACCGTCGATCCATGACGCTGAGAGGCACCGAGCCCGGGCCGTCTCAAGCATCTCGGCGTCGAGATCGACGCCAACCACATCGACACCTCGGCGGTGCAGCTCTCTGCCCACTCGGCCGGTGCCGCACCCTGCGTCCAGGACGCTTCCGGGCGAGAAGCGAGTGACGAAATTGGCTTCTCCATGGACGTCCTCGCCTGCGGCAGCTCGCAATTCGTACGAGCGCTCATACAGATCGCCCCGACTCAAGCTCGGTTCCACCCGGTGATTGTCGCCGACCTGGAATCCACGGGGAGGGTCCTTAGGCGTACAGGCGCACTTCCTGCGAGCGGCGATAAGAGCCCTCCTACGGCACCATGTGTAGCCGTGAGGTTGAGGCCGACTGGAAACGCGACTCCCGTCCGCCGCAAGATCCCATGACTCAGGCGTGGTCCCTTGTCGGGGTCTGGTTCCTGACATACGGGCGAGTCGGGGCGATTGCGCTGGTGGCCCTCGCCCTCGGTTATCTAGCCCTGCATCGGCTGCTGGGCGGGCCGATTCTCTGGCCGCTCGCGATCATCGTCGGCTTTGGGCTATTGAGTCTCTGCGTCGGTTTGCTCTCATGGTTGCACTGGTTTACTGCAACGGCGATCACTCTTGTCGCCGTGGTTGCGGTTGGTCTCGCGGCGATCGCGTGGCTGAGGAGTTCAAGAGTCAGCGGCTCGTTTCTGATCAGGTCCGGCGACCGCCCGACCATCTCGCTCTCCGTTCTAACTCTGGGAGGCTTTCTTCTGGTCGCCTCCGTCCTCACCATCTATCCAACGACGGCGTTCGACGCGACCATGTACCACTTACCGCTCGCACGCGATCTGGTCCAGAACCACGGTTTCAACTACGACCCGTTCGTGCGGTATTCCTTCTTTCCACAGGGGAACGAGGCCGTCTTCGCCGTCGCGATGTTGCTGTCACCCGACCCTGCGGTTTCGGCCGGCCTCGAACTGGCCATGCTCACCGCCACGGTTGCCCTTGTGTTCGTCTGGTTCTTGACATCGGGTCGCAGCGCGGCTGCCGCCTTGATTGGAACCCTCCTTGTGCTGGCGAGCCCCATCGTCATCGTTCCTGGCACATCGCCCTATGTCGACGTCTGGGCGATGGCTTTCCTGACTGCCGGGCTGGTTGTTGGACTCCTCAGCCTCGAGGATCACCTTCCCTGGCACTGGGCATCTTTCGGTCTGGCAGGATTCCTTGTCGGCCAGGCGGCTGCCGCCAAATACACCGGCGTGCTCTTTGGAGCTGCCGTGCTGCTCGGTCTCGTTGTGGCGGCTGGCAGATCTCGCAGGGTGTGGCCCTACCTGGTCACGGCCGCGGCTGGGTTCGCGGTCGCAGCTGCGCCCTGGTACGCGTGGACCGTCCACATCGCTGGAGACCCTTTCTATCCCTTCGGCACCGAGGTGTTCGGCAACCGTCCAGGCCTGTGGACGGCAGCTGAGATCGCCTATCAGAAGGTCGCGGCTTATGACGCCCCTAGTCCTGGACTCGCCGCGATTCTTCGCCAGGATGTCGTCTACCTGCTGGGGCGCGCGCCGAACGAGGTTGTCGGCGGCCTTCCGCCTTTGAATCCTCTTGCGGCGCTCGGACTATTAGCGCTGCCGGTAAGACGCTGGTGGTCGATGAGGCCGCTGGTGGCAACCATGGTGGCAACGATTCTTTCCCTTGGCATTTGGGTGAGCTCTACCAGCGATCCCAGATACCTGCTTCCTGCGCTCGGCGTGATGGCAATCGGCGGAGGCCTGGTGGTTGAGGCCTCTCACCGGCGATTTCGGCAAGTCCTGAGTGAGCGGGTGAGCTGGTTGGCGAGGCCGCCTTCGGCACTGGTCTTGGTCCCAGTCGCCACGATCATCATTCTCTCGGCATCGTCGATCGAGGTCGCCAGCGCCCTCCACGGGCAGGGGCTGCCCCCGACCACCGGGTCCACCGCATATTCGTACCTGGTGAATCACGTGCGGTGTTATGGAGGCCTGGCCTATCTCAACGAACATCTGGGTTCGAGCTACACCGCCTACGGTTGGGGATGTGAGAGCGCCAAGTTCTACGCCTCTGGCGAGTACATGGGCGATTGGTTCGGACCGGCTGGATATGGTCGAGTCTTCGATCGAGTATCCGGTCCACCCATCCAAACTGCGGTTCTGGCGACCCGGTTGCGCGCTTTAGGTGTCACCCATCTGCTTGTGCCGGCCAGATTGGGTGTCGATCCAGCGACCATGACGGTGGATGGTCACTTCAGGCTGGTCTATTCCGGCGATGGAACCGATGTGTTCCAGGTTCTGGATGATCCAGTCGCTTCGAGTTCATGTGGCGCCGAGTCTGCGTGCGACAGGCGCAATGGCCCTCAGCTCGCCCGTAGCACTTGAACTGAAACCGTGGTCCTAACAGGACACCAGAGCGGGTTCGTTATGCAGTAGACCATCCGCCATCAACGGTCACCTGAGCGCCGTTGACGTTGGAGGCTTCCTCACTGGCCAACCAGGAGATCAGTGCCGCGACCTGATCCGGCTGGGCAGGTGCAGGCATCGTCGCCATCGAGAGCATTGCCCGCTCCATGGCCCAAGGCACAGAAGGGGCTGCGCTGCTACCGATTGACGTTACGACGGGACCTGGCAGCACAGCATTGGACCGAATGTTCTTTGGTCCGTAGAAGTACGCGACTGATTTGACCAGACCAATGACGGCATGCTTCGACGTCGTATAGGCGACACCAGCCGCACCGGCACTTAACGAAGCTTCTGAGGCGACGGTCACGACCGCGCCACCGCCGGCGAGCTCCATGACAGGGAGAACAGCTCGCGTCAGTCGCATGACGCCATTGAGGTTGACGTCAATCACCCGGTTCCACAAGTCGTCCGTGAGATCACCAAGCGGGACGAA
>JBGPOC010000041.1:0-11066 GCA_041487825.1 Candidatus Dormibacteraceae bacterium
CGACACCCTGCGCGGGCCCGCGTTCCAGGACATCAGCCGGCTGCAGGCGGATTCAAACCTGGTCGTGACCAAGCTGAAGGAGTGGTCGGGCTACTTCTTCAGCCTGAACTTCAAGCGCACCGACCTGGGCTTCGACGATGTCAACGTGCGCCAGGCGCTGTCCCACGCCATCGACCGCGCGAGCATCGTGAAGGCGCTGCTCTTCACCCACGGGGAGCCCCTCTACGGACCGATCACATCGGCCGACAAGTCCTATACCACGGACGTTGAGCAGTTCAACCAGTTCGACGTGGCCAAGTCGAAGAGCATGCTCAGCGCCGCAGGCTGGACGGCTGGCTCCGACGGGATCCTGACCAAGGGTGGCAAGCGGTTCGCGTTTGAAATGATCATCCAGGCCGAGAGCTTCAACCAGCAGCTCGGCTCCGTGATCCAGGCGCAGCTCAAGACGGTCGGAGTGGACCTCAAGGTCTCGTCCCTCGACCGCGGCACTTTCTTCAACAAGGCGTTCGCCAACCCGGACTCGGTCATGTTCTTCTACCTGTGGCCGGTCCCGATCGACGTGGTGACTCTTTTCGTCAACAGCGTCAACGCCAACGGCAAAGGCCCGAACTGGGGCAACGCCGTGGTGCCGGAGGTCGATGCCGCCATCGCCGCCTGGCAGAGCGCTGCCAACCAGGATCAGCTGGTCGCCGCCGGCAAGCAGTTCCAGCTCGCCGTGGCAGGGAAGCTGCCATTCGTGCCGGTGATCAACCGCGACGCCTTCTGGGTCAACCGGAAGAACGTGCACGGCTGGCAGCCTGACCAGTGGAACCTGTATCCGTATTACAACGACGTCTGGCTCGACTAGCGGCATCCGGGGCCTACGGTCGAGCTGACCGGGCGTAAGTTCACACCGGGGCAAGATGGCTAGCTACCTGGCACGGCGGACCGGCTACATGCTGATCATCTTGCTGATCTCGTCGGTCGTGATCTTCTACGCGCTGCGGTCGGCGCCCGGAGGGCCGAGCGGCGGCGGTGTACTCAGCCCGTTGTCATCGCAGGAGGTTCGTCAGGCCTACGAGAAGCGCCTGGGACTGGACCAGCCCGTTTACACCCAGTACTTCATCTATATGGGGCACCTGCTCAAGGGAGATCTGGGCACCTCGCTGGTGAACGGCACGCCGATCGTCGAACTGCTGACCACTCATGCCCGAAACAGCCTCGTCCTTGGTCTCACGGCGCTGCTCATCTCGTACCTGATCGCCATCCCGTTGGGCGTGCTCGCGGCGGTGAAACGCAACACATGGGTCGATCAGCTGGCGATGGGCGGAGCCATCCTCGGAATGGGAATTCCAAACTTCTGGCTTGCGCTCATCCTTGTCTACTTCTTCTCGCTTCGCCTCGGCTGGCTCCCATCCGCCGGTTGCTGCGATCCGCCCCAGCTGCTCATGCCGGCACTCGTGCTCGCAGCCGAAGGGACCGCGGTGACGATGAGGATGACGAGGTCCTCCATGCTCGAGCACCTGCGCGACGATTTCGTGCGCGCGCTCCGTGCCAAAGGCCTCCCGGAGTGGCAGGTGATCATCCGTCACGTGCTTCGCAACGCGCTGATCCCGGTCATCTCGCTGACCGGATTGCGCCTTGGGTGGCTCGTGGGATACGCGCTGATCGTGGAGACGATCTTTCGCTGGCCTGGAGTGGGCTATCTCCTGGTCGATTCGGTTCTTCGCCGCGACTACCCGGTGGCGCAATTCTTCTCCCTGCTGCTGATCTTCTTCGTCCTGATGGCCAATTGGTTCGCGGACATCGGGTACGGCCTGGCCAACCCGAGAATTCGAGTCGCGTGATGACAGACCTCACGGTGCTCGACGAGAAAGCGACCTGGGAGGCGAGCGTCGAACGGCTGTGGGCGGTCCGGCCGTCTCGCTGGCGAGACGCCTGGTACGAGCTGTCGCGCAACAAGCTCGCGCTCGGCGGTTCGGTGATCGTGGTCTTCTTCACGCTGGTCGCGATCTTCGGCCCAGCGCTGGCGCCCTACGACTACGCCAAGCAGGTACTCAGCGACGACTTGCTGCCGCCGCTCAGCGGAGGCCATCTGCTGGGCACCGATGAGCTCGGACGTGACCTCCTGAGCCGGTTGCTCTTGGGGATCCGAATCTCGATGGCGGTCGGCCTGGGGACCACCTTCATCGCCCTCGTCATCGGCACGGTGGCGGGCATGCTTGCCGGCTATTACAGGGGCTGGGTGGACAGGGTCCTCAACGGTTTCGTCGAACTCGTCTGGGGCTTTCCTCTGATCCTCATCGCCGTGCTGTTGATCGGCGTCATCGGACCCGGGCTTGTCGGCGTGGTCGTGGCCGTCGGCTTCGTCAACTGGGCGGGCTTTGCGCGGATCGTCCGCGGAGAGGTCTTCGCCCTGCGCGAGAAGGAGTTCGTCGTCGCCGCGCGGGCGCTCGGCAAGAGTGACCTGAACATCATGGTCCGCCACCTGCTCCCAAACGTGGTCGGCTCGGCGCTGGTCATGGGGTCTTACTACATCGCGATCGCGATCATCGCCGAGGCTGGGCTCTCGTTTATCGGCATGGGTGCCCAGCCGCCGTTGCCGAGCCTTGGGCAGATGATCAACGAGGGCAGCGGATACATGCTCCTGAACCACTGGCTGAGCACAATTCCGGGCATGGTGATCGTCCTCCTCGTGCTCGGCCTCAACGTGCTGGGCGACGGTTTGCGTGACGTCCTGGACCCGCGTCTCAAAGGCACGGGTTGAGCCGGTCCGAGGTCGCCCTCGAGGTCAAGGGCCTGCGCACGACGCTTTTCTTGCGCGAGGGGTCGGTCGACGTCGTGCGAGGAGTCTCCTTTCAGGTCAAGGACGGCGAGACGCTGGCGCTGGTCGGCGAATCGGGGTGTGGCAAGAGCCTGACCGCCCTGTCGGTGATCCGGCTGCTGCCGGATCCGCCCGCCCGCGTGACTGCTGGGCAGGTGCTACTCGCCGGCGCCGACATTCGCGCCATGCCTGAACAGGAGATGAGGTCGTTGCGCGGCGACACGATCTCGATGGTGTTCCAGGAACCGCTCACGTCGCTGGATCCTGTCTTCACGATCGGGGACCAGATCGTGGAGGCGATAACGGCCCATCGTAAGCTCAGCCGGCGGGACGCTCGGGATATGGCGGTGGACATTCTGAAGGAGGTCCAGATCCCGTCACCTGAGCAGCGACTTGCGGATTACCCGCACCAGCTCTCAGGTGGCATGCGTCAGCGCGTGATGATCGCGATGGCGCTCGTGTTGGACCCGAAAGTGCTGATCGCGGACGAACCCACGACCGCGCTCGACGTCACCATCCAGGCGCAGATCCTCGACCTGATCCGCTCCGAGCAGGAACGACGCCGGCTGGCAGTTCTGCTGATCACTCACAACCTGGCCGTCGTATCCCAGGTCGCCGACCGGGTCGCCGTCATGTACGCGGGAGAGATCGTCGAGGAGGCGGCGGCGTCGGAGATATTCGCCAATCCGACGCATCCCTATACGCAGGGCCTGCTCAGCTCGATCCCGTCCGCGGCCGGCGACCGCAAGCACCTGTACACCATCCCCGGCCGCGTCCCCGATCCGCGGGCGCTGCCGCCGGCGTGCCTGTTCGCTCCGCGGTGCCCTTACGCGCTTGGCCGCTGCTGGAAGCAGCACCCCGAGTTGGAGGCGGCGAACGGCCACTCGCTGCGCTGCTGGAACCCGCAGCCGTTCACCGCGTTGCGTTCGATCGAGCCAGGCGAGGTCGACCGGAGCATAGCGACCTCGGAGTGAGGTCGGCGGGGCCCCATGGCGCGCGTGCCTACGCCTGATCGCCTCCGCCCAGGTACCGCAGCGCGGTGAGCGCGTAGATACGGGCCGCTTCGACGACCTCCGCAACGGCGACGTACTCGTTGGGGCGGTGTGCCACCAGCAGCGTGCCCGGCCCAAACGCCGGTATGCATGCGCTGCCGGCCAGGTGCCAGTGCGTGCCATCCGTGAAGGCCGGCATCGTTCCCAAAGGCACGTCGCGTCCCAGCACGTCCCGAGCCGCGCTCCTGGCCGCCGCGACGAGCGGGTGGGCGGGATCCACCGACGAGGGCGGAAACCAAGCGAGGTCCGCTACCGGGTCGACCGCGACGTCGAGCTCCGGATCCTCACGGCGCAGCTGTCCGAGAAACCCGACCAGGTCAGCCTGCAGGCCGGCGTGTGTCATTCCGGGTACGGTGCGAACATCGATGCCGAATTCAGCGTGCCCCGGATAGATGCCGTAAAAGACGCCGCCGCTCAGGGTCACGCCGAGGTTGACCGTCGGCCCGCCCGGCACGGCTGAATTGATCGGATGGCGGGGCCTGAACTCTGCCGCCATCCGCGACAGCACCTGACCCAGCTTCACGCTCGCGTTGACCGATGGGACCTGGTCGCTCAGACTCGAGTGCATCTGTGTGCCGCGTACGCTGACGCGAAAGCACGAGATGCCCCGCGACGCGATCGCCACATAGGCCCATGGCGACTCCATTCCGGTGGGTTCGCACACCACAACGGCGTCCGCGACCAGGTCCGGACGCCCGGCGAGGAAACGGGCGCCAAATCCGCTACCTCCCTCCTCGTCCGCGCTCAGCACGATGCGGAGGGTGCCCTGCGGCACGCCCACCTCGGCCAGCGCCGCGCCCGCGTAGACCATCGCGGCGACCGCGCCCTTCATGTCCGCCGAGCCCAGGCCATGAAGGCGCCCATCGCGAACCACCGGGTCGAACGGGCCGATCGCCCATTCCGAGGCGTCGCCGACCGGCTTGGTATCGGTGTGGCCGTTGAACATGAGCACACGGCCCGCCCGCTCGCCGACCACCTCGCCGACCAGGTTGGGCCGGGTGGCCTCCAGCGCGATCTCGCGAATCTCCGCGTAGCCGAGCCTTGCCATTTCGCCACGCGCCCGCTCGGCGACCTTGCGCTCGTCGCCGGGCGGGTTCGGACTCGGCGTCGCGACCAGGTCCCGGGCGAACTCGACGAGCTCCCGCTCCCGCGCGGCGAGAGCCAGGAGCACGTTTCGCTCGCGGGCGGCTTCGTCGGGCCTAGACGGAGGCGTGCGCCTCTTCGTACGTGGCACCGCCGGTGCCCTCGACCCAATATCGCTTGGCCCATCCGACGCCTTGCCAGGTTTCAAATGTGTCCGGCTTGATCCGGAACAGCCAGCGAGGCTGCTTCATCGTCGACTCCAGGTAGGTCGGACCGTTTTCGCCGAGGTACCGGTAGCTCATCCGGGTCGCGATCGGAACCCAGTGTCCGCCGACGTTGGGGCGCTCGACGAGCTCAGCCGTGCCGCGGCCCAGCACCTTGCCCAGGGTCTTGGGCTGTTCGACGACGAATGAAACTCGCGGGTCCTTCTCGAGGTACACGGCCCAGCGCGAGTGCTGGCGCGGTATCACCCAGAAGTATCCGTCCCGCCACTCGTGCCAGCAGACGGTTATGTAAGGGCTCCCGTCCGGTGTGAGGCACGCAAGATACATGTTGACCCCGAGACCGAGAAAGTCCTCGACCTCCTCCGGCGTCATTCCCCGGACCTTGCCCCGCCAGCTTTCCTTGGTTTCACTCATGGGCACCTCCTGCAGAGCGAAGACGACGGTCTCAATACTAGCGAGGGGGGATAGTCTTTGGTCGTGTTCGGAAAGCGCCAATGAACGGGTCGTTGCGACACACCTGAAAGGAGGGCTGACGTGATCATCGACGCCCACAACCACGTCCTCGCGGCCGGTCTCTACCCAGGCTATGAGCGGTTCATCAAAGAGATGACCATGGGCTACTTCCAATCGCACGGTTCGTTGCCTGAGGACCGCGACCCGGAGGACGAAGACTGGAAGGGCCTCGAGTACCTGTGGGAGCCGATCGACCCGGACACGCTCATCCGCGACCACGCCGGGGTGGGTGTCGACAAGTGCACGATCCTGGCCGTCGCCCCTTCGGAGTACACGCGTTATGAGGCGCGCGGCACGGTCGACATCGCCGGCGTCACGGGCGTCGAGGGTCCGCCGAGCATCGACAAGGGCAACGACTACATCGCCGCCCTCGTCAGGAAGTATCCGGACACGTTCATCGGCATGTCCGCGGTGAATCCTCGTTTTCGAGGAGTGAAGGCCGCGGTCGCAGAGTTGGAGCGGGCGATCACCAAGCTGCACCTGACGGGCCTGAAGCTCTACCCGATGTACGACCACTGGGCGCCCAACGATCGCGACCTTGCCTATCCAATCTTCGCGAAGGCGGCCGAGCTCGACATCCCGGTCATGGTTCACCTCTCCACGACGCCGGTCAGCGACACGGTGCTTCTGTACGGATGGCCCGTCCTTCTTGACGACGTCGCGCGAGAGTTTCCGAACCTCCGGTTGCTGGTGTGCCATGCGGGCCACCCCTGGATCGACGAATGCCTCGTCTTGATTTCACGCCACCGCAACGTCTACCTGGACATGAGCTTCCTGAACAGCACGCTCGACCAGCGCGAGACATATGGATTCCTGAGGCGGGCGCGACAGCTCGGGTGTCCGTTGAGCCGCATCTGCTGGGCCACCGATTACCCCGGTTTCGAGTTTCCGGAGACGCTGCTGCCGAAGTTGGCGCTGGTCAATCGTTCTGCGGGGGATGATCCCGCCATTCCCAAGACCGACGTGGCGCGGATGCTGGGTGGAAACTACGCGCGCTTCCTGAGGATGGATTGGGACCTCGACCAGACGCTGGAACAGATGCGGACGCTGGAACCGACGTGGACCGACATCCTGACCGGGAAGAGCCAGGACGGTTCAGGGGAACCTCCGGACCAGGAAACGAGGACGGACCACCCGCACCATCACGGCTTCTGCTGAACAGTCAGGACCGAGTGGTCAGCTCGCGGCGATGCCTGCCAGGGCCATGACCGGTCGCATCCGGTCGACGGCCAGCTCCGAGTCGCGCAGCAACCCCGCCTTGTCCGCCAGCACGAACAGCTTGGCCAGGTGCACCGCGGAACGGCCGCTTTCGAGGCCGCCCACCATCCGGAAGTGGTCCTGGTGCCCGTTCAGGTAAGCCATGAAGACGACGCCGGTTTTGTAATAGAAGGTCGGCGCGCCGAAAACATGCCGCGATAACGGCACTGTCGGCTGGAGGATGGCGCCGAACCGACGGGTGTCGCCGGAGTCCAGCGCGAGCAGCGCGGCGGACGCGGCCGGCGCGATCATGTCGAACGCCCCGAGCAGCGCGTCGCTGTGCCTTTGCCCATCGCCTGCGATCGTGGTCGGGTAGTCGAAGTCGTCACCCGTGAACATGCGCACGCCCTCGGGCAGGCGAGCGCGCATCGCGATCTCTCGCTTCTGGTCGAGGAGCGAGAGCTTGAGGCCTTCAACCTTGTCTTTGTGGGCGGTGATGATCTCGAGGCAAGCGCTCATCGCGCCGTCCAGGTCGGAGTGTCCCCAGTAGCCGGCGAGGGCCGGGTCGAAGACCTCGCCCAGCCAGTGGATGAGGGCCGGTCGCTGCAGCTGTGAGAGCACCCGGCCGTAGACGCGCCCGTAGTCCTCCGGTCCACGCGCGATCCGCGCCATCTCCCGGCTGGCCATCAGCACGACCTGGCCGCCCTGCGCCTCGACGAACCCGCACTGCTCCTCGTATGCCGCCTCGATGTCGCGGAGGTCGCGAGCGGAACCGGTGGCGAGTTGATCTGTCTGCGCGCCGCAGACGATCCTTCCGCCCACCGCTTTGGCCTCGGCGACCGAGCGGCGGATCAGCTCCTTGCTGGCTTCCCAGTCCAGGCCCATGCCGCGCTGCGCGGTGTCCATCGCCTCGGCGACGCCAAGTCCGTAGCTCCATATGTGGCGTCGGAACGCGAGGGTCCGGTCCCAGTCGATCGCCGCGGGGGCACCGGGGCTGACGTCCGCAAGCGCGTCCGCCACCACGTGGACCGCGGCATACGGGATCCGCGTCAGCGGCGCCGTTCCGCCTTCGGCGTAGAGGAAGCGCCCGGTCGGCGTGTAGTCATGGATCACGCCACCGGCGCCGGGCAGGCGGACGCTTTCAGGCACGCGACCATAGTATCCAGGGCAACCTCGTCCCCTGGAAGGTCGACCGGCCTTGCCCAGACGGACCTTCCGACTCGGGGCTCTTCGAGCGTCTGTATCTACGATGGAACTCGTGGACGGTGCATTTGAGAGGGCGCTGAGCATGCGCCTGCGCACAGAGCTCGACGGGCTCCACGTCTCCGTCCCGGCCGCCAGCCCGAGGCAGGCCCGGCCCAGCTCCGTGAGGTTCCTCCTGGGCGTCGGCAGGCCCCTTGCCGTCGCCCTCGGGGTGGCCCTCCTGTTGGGCTCGGTGGCCTGGGGAGCGTCCGGAAGCCCGAACCCGGCCAACTGGGTGAAGGCCGCGGAGCGAACGCTCGGGATACCGGTGTCAGGTGACAAGGTGCCCTTGCCGCGTCCGACCGAGTCCCCCGAACCGACTGAGAAGACGAACGGCACGGAGCGTGAAGCAACCGACGGTCGCTCCCCAGAGCCTGCGGAGCAACGCTCGCCGGAACCGGCGTCACCGGAGGGCACGAATTCGTCGGACCCGGCGGAGCACAGCCCCACCACCGCGGCGGGGGACGGGTAGGGGATTGCCCTGATCCGGTGATGGTCGAGGGGGCAAGCACAGCTTTGTTGGAGCGGGCGGGCACGCCGGCCGACGGGCTGCCCACGCTCGTCCATTACACGCCAGGGGTTGCCGAAGACTTCGACCGCCTCTACCGAGCAAGCTTTGCGCGGATCGTTCGCACCCTGGCCGGTATCGTGGGCTCGGTCGACGCGGCCGAGGACTGCGCCCAGGAGGCCTTCACAAAGGCCTATCGGGCATGGCCGGGCTGGGAGGGCAAGGTTCCCGCCGAGGCGTGGCTGCACCGGATCGCGGTCAACACCGCGATCTCCCACCGCAGGCGCGAACAGATCCGGGCTCTGCCCTCGCTTCTCCAACGGCGAGGCGTCCCGTCGCCCGGCCCGGATCCAGCCGAGCGGGCCGAGGCTCGGACCCTGCTGCCTGAGCTCCGACGCCTGCCGCCGAAGCAGGCGGCGGCGATCGTGCTCCGCTACTACCACGGCTACTCGAATCGCGAGGTCGCTGCCGCCCTCGGCGTTTCCGAGCGCACGGTGGGCCAGCGCATCGCCGATGCACTGGTGCAGCTGCGCAGTCGTTTGGGAGAGCCGGGAACGTTCTAACGGCGCCCGAAGGGCCAACCGGCGGCCTGGCTTTGGCACCTCGAGCCTGATCTCCCGCAGGTATCTGCGCGTTCGAGCGTCGTTCTGGTCATGGACCGCCGGTTCGCCCGCGCCATTTGCGTGAGTCGCCCCCAGGGCACCGCGCCTCGGTGGACGCTCGTCGTCGCCATGGCGGCCGGGCTGCTGCTGGCCATCCCCGTTTCAGGGCGCGCCTCCACCGATGCGGTGGACCAGTCCCTGCCGTCCACGGAAATCCCAGGCCTGGTCAACAGCACCAAGCGGATCGCGCAGACCTTCACTGCCGGGACCACCGGCCAGATCGACAAGGTGTCCCTGGCCCTGGAGACCCACTCTCAGCAAGTGACCGGCTGGGTCGAGATCCGGACGGTCGGAGCAGGGGGGGTGCCCAACGGCGGCACCGCGTCACCCACGTCAACCTCGATCCAGTTCAGCCATCCCTTCGGCAATACCTACTACCCCTACGACATCAGCCCGGCGTTCCCGATCACTGCAGGCACGCAGTACGCGATCGTTTGGAGCGCGAAGATCGGCACCGCCTTCTGGTGGGGCACCGGCAAAGACGCTTACAGCGGCGGCCAGGGATGGCTCTCGTGCTCGGGCTGCTCGTGGTCGGCGAGCGCCCCGACCAAGGACCTCGCCTTTCAGACATGGGTCGCAACCGCGACCAACCAGCCGCCGGTGGCTGCCGCCAACCATCCCGCGGTGGCGTTGAACGAGGGCGCGGCCGCCGCCAACACCGGCACCTTCTCGGACCCTGACGGCGACGCGGTCGCGATCACGGCGTCGTCAGGCGCCGTCACCAAGTCGGGTTCGAGCAGTGGGACCTGGTCGTGGTCGGCCCCGGCCGCGGACGAGGGATCGAACCAGACCATCACCATCACGGCCGACGACGGGAACGGCCTGACCGCCACGACCTCGTTCGGGGTCACCGTGGCAGGCGTCGCCCCGATCGCCAGCATCACCGCCCCGGGCTCCACGAGTCCTGAGGGCACCGCCGTCCTCCTTGGTGGAACCGCGGTCAGCCCCAGCGCCGCGGACAACACGGCCGGCTTCACCTACGGCTGGAACGTGACCAAGAACGGGAGCGCGTTCAAGAGTGGCGCGGGCGCCCACTGGCGGTTCACGCCCGACGACGAGGGCACATACGTGGTGACGATGAAGGCCACCGACGACGGGGGGATGAACGACACCGCCTCGGTGACGGTGACCGGCACCAACGTCGCACCAACGGCCACGGTCGCAGGGTTTACCACCTCGCCGACGTTGTTCGTCGTGCCGCAGCAAGTCCTGTGCTTCTCCGGACACTTCACCGATCCCAGCGCGCTCGACACGCATACGTCCAAATGGAACTTCGGGGACGGCACCGCGACCCCGGCAAGCTACTCACCTTGCGATTCTTCGGCACAGCTTTCCGCCTCACACTCGTACACCGCGGCGGGCACGTATCACGTGTCGCTGACCGTCACTGATGATGACGGCGGTGTGGGCCAGGACACGACGACGGTCCTGGTTCAGTCACCCGAGAAAGCGCTGAGCACCATCGAGGCATACGTGAACGGCATCACGACCCTGAACAAGGGCCAGAAGAACAGCCTGATCGCCAAGCTCGAGGCGGCCAGTGCTTCGGCAGCCCGCGGCAACAACACCGCGAGCCACAACCAGATGAGCGCTTTCCTGAACGAGCTGCGAGCAGACATGAAGACGGGCAAGATCACGGCCGCCCAGGTGTCGGCGCTGACGGATTCGATCCACGCAATCGAAGCCGCCCTGGGAACCTACAACCGCATCCTGCAGTGGTGGCCGCTAGAGCCCTAACAGGAAGCTAGTCACTCGCGGGTCGCTCACGCGGCGCCTCAATGC
>JBGPOC010000042.1:0-11027 GCA_041487825.1 Candidatus Dormibacteraceae bacterium
GAGCTCGACCGACCGCTCGTATACGAAGGCGTAGACGTTGTCCAGGTTCCAATCGCCGTAACCCTGGATACGCAGGCCGTAGCGGAGGGCCTCGTCTGTGCGGCCTCGCGCCAGGAGGTCCACGGCCCGCGAGTAGATCGCCTTGAGGATCTCGAGCTGCATCGTCAGCTCGGCGATGGTCTTGGCATCCCCGTCGGCCTCGACCAGCTGCTCGACCTGGACTTCGAGGTCGGCGATCTCTTTCTGGTAGTCGTCCACCCTCGAAACGAGTCTAGCGGCCCACTCCCCATTTTCCGCTGGGGTCCCCGCGCGACGCGCGGGAGGTGGTCCAGCGCCGGAGGGGCTAATGAACCAGGTAGTTCGACGCCACCGATGCCGCGATCAAGATCGCAATGATGTTGATGACCTTGATCATCGGGTTGATGGCTGGTCCGGCCGTGTCCTTGTTGGGGTCGCCGACGGTGTCGCCCGTCACCGAGGCCTTGTGGGCATCCGATCCCTTGCCGCCCAGGTTGCCCTCTTCGATGAACTTCTTGGCGTTGTCCCAGGCCGCGCCGCCGCTCGTCATCTGCAGGGCGAGGAAGAGGCCGGTCACGATCGCGCCGATCAACATGCCGCCGAGAGCCTGGGGGCCCAGGATGAAGCCAACGGCCAGGGGCGCCACCACAGGGATGATGCCCGGCAGGATCATCTCGCGCTGCGCCGCCGCGGTGACGATTCGCACCGCGGTCCCGTACTCGGGCTTGCCGGTGCCTTCCATGATCCCCTTGATGTCGCGGAACTGGCGGCGCACCTCCTCGACGACCAGGCCGCCCGCACGTCCCACCGCCAGCATGGCGAGGGAGCCGAACAGGAAAGGCAGGATGCCGCCGAGGAACAACCCCACGATCACATGGGGGTCCGAGAGATCGAACTTGGTCGCATGGCCCGCTCGCGCGAGCTCCTGCGTGTAAGACGAGAACAGGACCAGGGCCGCCAGGCCGGCCGAACCGATCGCGTAACCCTTGGTCACGGCCTTGGTCGTGTTGCCGACGGCATCCAGCCGGTCGGTTATGCCGCGGATCTCCTCGGGGAGGTTGGCCATCTCGGCGATGCCACCTGCGTTGTCCGTGATGGGCCCATACGAGTCGATCGCAACGATGATCCCGGTCATCGAGAGCATCGCCGTCGCCCCGATGGCGATTCCATACAGGCCCGCGAGGTCGTAGCTGACCAAGATCCCGATTCCGATCACGACGACCGGCAGTGCGGTCGCCATCATGCCGATCGCCTGGCCGGCGATGATGTTGGTCGCGTGCCCCGTGACCGACGCCTTCGCGATCAGGTGCACGGGCCAGTACGCCGTCTCGGTGAAGTATTCCGTGATCGCGACGATCAGAACGGTGATCACGACTCCGACCAGGCCGGCGTAGAAGAGGTTGTTTGGATCGCTGACGCCGCCACCCGCCTGCAGGTACCCGTTGACTCGCATGTATTGGGTCACCAGGTAGAAGCCGACGACCGCGACGGCGACCGCGACCAGCAGGCCCGCGTAAAGGGCCCCCATGATCCATCTCGGGTTGTAGATGCGGACGAAGAACGTGCCCACGATGGATCCCACCACGCTCACCGCGCCGAGCAGCAGGGGGTAGATCATCCAGCCGATCTGGCCCTTGAACAGCAGCGAGCCGAGCAGCATGGCGGCGATCATCGTCACCGCATACGTCTCGAAGAGGTCAGCGGCCATTCCCGCACAATCGCCGACGTTGTCGCCGACGTTGTCCGCGATCACGGCCGGGTTCCGTGGATCGTCTTCGGGTATCCCCGCCTCGACCTTGCCGACCAGGTCCGCGCCCACGTCGGCCGCCTTGGTGTAGATTCCGCCGCCCAGCCGGGCGAAGACCGACACCAGGCTCGCGCCGAATGCAAGCCCGACCAGGGCATCAGGATCCTTGAAGACGTAATACGCCGCGGAGACGCCGAGGAGGCCGAGGCCGACGACCATGAAGCCGGTCACGGCGCCGCCCCGGAACGCCACCTGGAGCGCCTTGTTGAGCCCGCCGCGCGCCGCTTCGGCAGTGCGCATGTTGGAGCGCACCGCGATGTTCATGCCGACGTAGCCGGCGGCAGCGGAGAGCGCTGCCCCGATCACGTAGAGGACGGCGGTCTTCCAGTTGATGGCCAACCAGATCACGACCGCGATCACGCCTCCGATGACGGCGATCACCGTGTACTGCCGGTTCAGGTAGGCGGAGGCACCTTCCTGGATCGCCGCGGCGATCTCCTGCATGCGAGCGTTGCCGGGCGGCATGCGCAGGACCAACGCGATGAGGATGACCGCGAACAGAACGGCGGCGACCCCACCGGCCACCGCGAACAGAACGGTATTGGGATCCATCTAGATGTCGACGACCTCCACTGGCACACTTCCTCTTCTGCGGGCGGGGCTTCACGACTCGGGCGAGGCGCCGGCGAGCGTGATGCGAACGCTCTGGTCGCCGAGCGATAGGTTATACGAACCCCGTTACGTGATGCCGAAGCGGTCCAGCCCGCCCGTGGCGCGGGACCAGCGGACATCGACCGCGGTGACCCGTGCCGAGCGCGGTCCCTCCCTGGCAGCCCGCTCTAGCTGCTCCAGCTCACCGCGGCCGCCTTCGGCCACGAATTCGACCGCGCCGTCGTCGCGATTGGCAACCCAGCCCGTCAGCTCCAGCGCCTGGGCGCGGCGAGTCAGGAAGTAGCGGAAGCCGACTCCCTGGACGTCGCCTTTGATGACGCCATGAAGCCGCTCCATGTGACGAGAATAGGTTTCCCTCTCCCCGTCGGGGAGGGTCAGGGTGAGGGGCTTAAGCTTGGAAGCATGCCTGCATCCAGCATCGTCGCGATCGGAGATGAGCTGGTCGGAGGCTTCACCCTCGACACCAACTCGTTCTGGCTCGCCGAGCGCCTTCGCCTCCTCGGCTTCCCGGTCAAGCGCATCACCGCCATCCGGGACAGGCCCGACGAGATCGTCGAACAGGTGCACCGAGAGCTCGAGGACGCCGAGGTCACGCACGTCTTCTGCTGCGGCGGCCTCGGGCCGACGCCCGACGACCGGACGTTTGCCTCGCTGGCCGAGGCGCTCGACCGTGAGCTGGTCATCTGGGGCGAGACACGCGAGCGCATCGAGCGCCGGGTCGCGCGCATGCACGAGGCCGGGCTGCTCGAATCGCCGCAGGTGACCGAGGGGAACCTGCGCATGGCGCGGATCCCGGCCGAGCCGGCCCGCGTTTTCAAGAACCGGCGCGGCATGGCGCCCGGGGTCGTGTACGAGTCCAATGGCAAGCGCCTCTTCGTCTTGCCCGGGGTTCCCCTGGAGCTGAAGAGCATCTTCACCGAGGAGCTAGAGCCGGAGTTCCTCTCGGCGGGTTCGGCGGCGACCGTCCGCGAGCTCCGCTTCAGGTTCGCCGTGGAGGCGAGGTTCTATCCGTTGATGCGCGAGCTCGAGACCGCGTTCCCCGACGTGTCGGTCGGCTCATACCCGAACTACGAGACCAAGGAGCTTGTGATCCGCTGCCTGGGGGGCGACCCGAATCGGGTCGACGAGGTGGTCGAGGTCGTGCGCCGGCGCACCGCCGAGCTCGGCATGAGCGGCGAAAAGCGCTAGGTCTTCAGCCTGCGCTCGAGCAGCGAGCGCTCCGCCGGGTTCTGGCACAGGTCCAGTGCGCGACGTCTCGCCTCCCGAGCCAGCTCCGGCTCCCCGACCTGGTCCAGGAGCTCGGCGCGCGTGGAATGGAACAGGTGATAGCCGCTCAACGCGATGGCCAGGTCGTTGACCTCACCGAGAGCCACCTCCGGGCCGGCGAAGTGGCTCAGCGCGACTGCACGGTTGAGGCGAACCACCGGGCTGTCGGCCAGCCGGACGAGGGCGTCGTACAGAACGACGATCTGGTGCCAATCCGTGTCTGCCCACGAAGCCGCCTCGGCGTGCGTCGCGGCGATCGCGGCCTGGAGCTGGTACGGGCCAGGTTGCCTCATCGCCCCTGCGCGATCGAGGATCGCGATGCCCTTTGCGATCCGCGGCCCGTCCCACAGGCTCCGATCCTGGTCTGGCAACAGGACCAGGTCGCCGGCTTCGTCGAAGCGGGCGGCGGACCGCGCCAGGTTCAGCTCCATCAGCGCCAGGAGCCCGAGCACCTCCGGCTGGCCGGGCAGCAGGGCATCCAGGAGACCGGTGAGCCAGGCAGCGTCTTCAGCGAGGTCCCGGCGCGCCGCGAGCGCGGCGCCGCGGCTCAGGTAGCCCTCGTTGAACATCAGGTAGAGCACGGCGAGGACGGAGTCGATCCGCTCGGGCAGGTCGGCAGGCTCCGGCACTCGGTATGGAATGTTGGCGGCGACGATCTTGCGTTTCGCGCGCACGATTCGCTGCGCCATGGCCGCGTCCGCGACCAGGAATGCTGCCGCGATCTCGGCGGTGGTAAAACCGGCGACCGCACGCAAAGTCAAGGCGATCTGCGCTTCCTGGGGCAGAGCCGGGTGACAGCACGTGAAGATCAGCCGGAGGCGGTCGTCAGCCTCCACTGGATCGCCGGCATGCAAGGACCGCTCCAGCAGAGACACCTTGTCTCGATAGCGCTTATCCCGGCGAAGAATGTCGATTGCTCGCCGCCTGGCGGTGGTCATCAACCAGGCTCCCGGTTTGTCGGGAATGCCCTGAACGGGCCACTTCTCCAACGCCGCCACCAGGCTGTCCTGCACGACCTCCTCGGCGAGATCGAAATCGCCGATGAGGTGGACCAGGGCGGCGGTCAGCCTGCCGGCCTCCTCTCGGAAGACGGAGCTGACCGCGTGGCCTGTCAGGTTGCCGGTCTTCTCGCTCGTCAGCTCGCCGAGTGATCGACTATCGGTCTCACTTCGATCAGGTTGCCGCCAGGCCAGGACTTGGCCATCGCCAGAGCCTCATCGAGATCCTTGACGTCGACGATGGCGAAGCCACCCAGGACTTCCTTGGACTCGATGAAAGGACCGTCGGTCACGGTCACGTGCCCGTTCTTGCGGCGGATGGTGGTCGCTGTGCTTGGCCCCTGGAGCTCCTCGCCACCGATGATCTTGCCCGACTTGCTGTGCTCCTCGAACCACTGGCCGACTCGCGCGTAAGCGGCTTCGGCCTGGGCCTTGGGCATCTTCTCCAACTGCTCCTGATCCTCCAGCGTGCCCGCGAACATGATGATGTACTTCATTCCGGCCCTCCAGTTGTTGCGGTCATTTGCGCCGCTTCACTCTCACGACGAACAGCGCATTCGAAAATCGACAGCTGGCCTCAGGAGCCGGTGAACTCGGGCTCCTGCTTGCTCAAAAAGCTCAGGATCCCGATCGCCGCGTCATCGCTCAGCGCGGCGCTGGCGAAGTTGCTCGCTTCGATCTCCAGTGCTTCGTCCAGCGGCAGGTCGTAACCACGCCGGATCGAGTCCTTGATCATCGCGATCGCGAGGGTTGCGGCCCTGGCAAGCTTCGCGGCCAGCCGATCGACGGCGGCGGCGAACTCCTCGGGAACGACCGCCTGGTTCACCCAGCCCACCGCCTCCGCCTCCTTCGCGGACAGCCTGGTCGACTCGATGATGTACGGGAGCGCCCGCGCCTTGCCGATCAGGCGCGGCAGGCGCTGCGTGCCGCCCGCGCCCGGGATGATCCCCAGGGCCGACTCGGTCTGCCCGATTCGCGACCGTCCGTCCTCGACCATGATCCTGAAGTCGCAGCACAGCGCGAGCTCGCTGCCGCCGCCCAACGCATGGCCGTTGATGGCGGCGATCACAGGCTTGGGACATCGCTCGATGGCCGAGAAGTGAGCGTTCATCCGTTTCATGAAGGCGCCGACCTGGTCGGCGGCGTCAGGCGCGCTGCGGTCGATGGCCGCGAGCGAGGTCAGGTCGGCGCCCACGCTGAAGTACTTCTCGTACTCGGACGCCAGCACGACCACGCGAACCGAGTGGTCCTCTCCGAGCTCGTTGAACGCTGTCGCGAGCTCCGCCATCAGGTCCTCTGCGATCGAGTTGTTGCCCTTGCGGTGCATGACCACCCGGGCGACCCCGCCCTCCCGCGTGACGTCGGCGCACTCTCCCATCAGTGTCCTCCGGACTGGGGCATGACTAGAAGGTGAACAGCGGGATGCCGCCCGCGACCTCCAGCGCCGCGCCTGTGATGTAGCCCGCCTCTTCCGAGCACAGGAACGCGATCGCGTGGGAGATGTCCGCGGGCTGACCCGGGCGCTTGAACACAGTGCGCTTCATGATCCGCTCGTTCATCTCGGGGTTGCCCATGTTGAATGCCTCGGTGCCGATGATCCCGGGCACGATCGCGTTGGCGGTGATGTTGTATCGCCCGCCCTCGAGCGCCGCAGTCCTGGCCAGGCCGATGACGGCCATCTTGCTCGCCGAGTAGCTGGCCTGACCAAACCCACCCATCGTGCCGGCGACCGAGGCCATGAAGATGACACGGCCCCATTTCTGCTCGATCATGTAGGGCCAGACCTCCTTGGTGCAGTTGAAAGCGCCGGTGAGGTTGACCTTGATGTCGCGATCCCACATCTCGTAGCTCATGTTCTGGATCTGCGCGACGTTGTCCAGCGTGGCCGCGTTGTTGACCAGGATGTCGATTCGGCCGAACTCAGCCTTGACCTTCTTGAACACCTCGCGAACCTGCTCGCGATTGGTGACGTCCATCTTGACCGCGACCGAGCGCCGGCCCATTTTGCGGACCTCCTCGGCGGTCTGGTTCGTGTGCACCCAACCCTGTGACGTCGCCACCTGGGCCAGCGCCGAGCCGAGCTCGTCCGCGGACTTCTGAAGATCGGGATCGTCCTCGACGAGGATGTCGGTGATGACGACGTCCGCGCCCGCCTGCGCGAGCGTGAGCGCGTCCTGACGCCCAAGGCCGCGCGAGGCGCCCGTGACAAGGGCCACTTTTCCAGAAAGATCGAACATCCGCTACCCCCTCAATCTGATGGTGCCGCGCGAACCGGCGATCGCGCGCGAGATGACCAGCCGCTGAATCTCCGCCGTGCCCTCCCAGATCTGGTAGATCTTGGCGTCGCGGAACCATTTCTCGACTGGGTATTCCTTGATGTAGCCGTAGCCGCCTAGCACCTGGATCGCGTCGGTCGTGACCTCCATGGCCACGTCTGCCGCGAAGCATTTGGCCATCGAGCCCTCGGCGCGCTCAAACGGCAGGTTCTGGGTCGCCATCCATCCTGCGCGCCAGATGAGAAGCCTTGCCGCATCGATCTTCATCGCCATGTCGGCGAGCTTGAAGCCGATCGCCTCGTGCTGCCATAGCGGCTTTCCGAACTGCTTCCGGTCAAGCGCGTACTCGAGCGCGAACTCATAGGCAGCGCGCGCGATGCCCAGGGCGCCGGCGGCGACTCCGGGTCGCGTCGCCTCCAGGGTCATCAGCGCACCCAGGGCGCCAGGCCCGGCGTTCTCCGCGTCAGGCTCGCCGCCGAGGCGGTGGTCGATCGGAATGAGGCAATCTTCGAAGATCACCTGCGCCGTGTGGCTCGCACGCACGCCGAGCTTCTGCTCCTTGCGACCCATCCTCATCCCCGGCGTGCCCTTGGGCACCAAGAACGACGCGATTCCCGCCGGGCCCTTCGAAGGGTCGGTGTTGGCGTAGATGACGTGGTAGTCGGCGATGCCGCCGTTGGTGCAGAACTGCTTGGTCCCGTTCAGCACGTAGCCGTCGCCGACACGCGTTGCGCGCGTCTTCATCGACAGCGCGTCGGAGCCGGAGTCGGGCTCGGTGAGTCCAAGACCGCCGATGACGAGCTTGTCGGGGTTGGTGAACTCGGGGAGCCAGCGCTTCTTCTGCTCCTCGGTGCCGCTCGCCCTGATGCCGGCCATCGCGAGCGCCATCGACTGGATGCAGACCGCGATGCCCGCGCAGCCCCAGTGCAGCTCCTCGTTGATCATGAGCTCGGTCAGGAAGTCGAGGTTCTGCCCGCCGTACTCCTCGGGCAGGAACGCGGCCGGGGTCAGGCCCAGCCGGTGCGCCTTCTTGACCACCTCGTACGGAAACTCCTCGGTCTCGTCGTGGTAAGCGGCGACCGGCCGGATCTCCTTCTCCGCGAAGTCGTGTGCGAGCTGCTTGATCGCCTCCTGCTCGGGGGTCAGCGAGAAGTCGAGGGGCATCCGGTGACTAACGGTACTCCGCGGCGGACTTCGTCAGGACCGGCTCGCCCCGCTGGTTGGCGGCGCTCACGTCGAGGCGACCCGCCTCCGCAGGCTCCGCCGCAAATGTGACGGCATCCCCTGGCACCACCATGCCGGCGAACCGGCATTGAAGCCTGGTCAGGCGGGCGCCGCCTCCGGCGGCACGGGCCGCCACCGTGCCCGCGATCCCCATCAGCAGCATTCCATGCGCGATGCGGCCGGGAAGCCCGACGGATCGAGCGAAGTCGTCGTCGAGGTGGATCGGATTGAGGTCACCGGAAGCCGCCGCATAAGCGGCGATCTGCTCGTTGGTGAACGTCACCGTCTGCTTCATGCGCGGATCACGAACAGCGCGCGTGACCTGCACACCTCATCACCGCCGACCCCCGTTGTCTCCGTTTCGAAGGACACGAAGCGCATGCCACGACGGCTTATGTCGGAGGCGACGCGCCCGCGGGAGCTGACCGTCTCGCCGATCTTCGGGTGGCGTTTCCATTCGAACTCCTGCTCGGCGTGGAGCAGCCTGGCGAAGTCGACGGCAGCATCCTCATCCCCGAACAGCTGCGGAGCGGTCGCTCCGAGCGAGTAGACGGCGGCGAACGTCGGCGGCACGCCGTCGGCGAGATCCGTACCGATCGCTCGCGCGAAAGCGGCGACGCGGTCCGCATCGATGACGAACGCGACCGCCGGGTACTCTCGGCCCGCGACGCCGGCGGACGCGCCGGCTTCGCCGGCATTTGTCACACCCTACAGGTTAGGCCCAGGCCCGGCTGGGGCGCAGGCGCGAGGCCACCCGCCGCAGCAGCAGCGGGCGCAACGCGACCCAGGCCTCCATGACGGATGCCCGTGCCGTCCCGGCCAGGTCGGGCGGCGCATAGGCCGAGACCACGAAACCGTCGGCGAGCGAACGAACCGGCTCGGCCGCCTCGGGGAACGCGTTTGCGAGTCGCCGCCCAAGCTCGAGCGGCGTCTCACCCATGCGGCGTTCAGCGCCGGCCAGGCGCGCGAGAACAAGGGTACGTTTCCAGACCAGCATCACCGAGCGCGGCCGAAGGTATCGCGCCACGCCGGCCAACAGCACCAGCAACACCGCCAGCACGATGCCGACGATCTTGCTCAAAGTCACGGCGTCCGGCATGCGGAATGTGAAGCCCGACGCACCCGGCAGCACGCCGCCCGTGTTGCCGTTGGGGCCACCATTGGGCTCCCGAAATCCCGGCGGGAGGACGCCGGGAGTTGGCGAGACGCCGGGCGTGGTATCGCACTGGCTGTCGCGAAGACACACGTTCGTGCCGGGCGAACCGCGCGAGACCGTGCTGTATCCGGTTTGGGGGGTCGGCTCGAATGTGATCCAGCCGTAGGTCGGGAAGTAGGCCTCGACCCAGGTGTGGGCGTCCTCGTCCCGCACCACGTAGCTCTTGAAGTTGTTGTCGTACTGGCCGGGGCCGAAGCCGTTCACCAGTCTCGTCGGTATGCCCAGGCTGCGGAGCATGTCGCCCATTGCGGTGGCGAAGAACTGGCAGTAGCCACGCTTCGAACTGAACAGGAAGAAGTCCAGGGGATCCCTGTCCGGGGGAGTTGCCTGTGGTGTCAGCGTGTACGTGTAGTTATTGGTGTCCCGGAGGTACGCCTCGATCGCCTTGGCTTTGTCGTAGGGGGTGGCGGCGCCCGCCGTGATCGTGAGGGCCAGCTGGTGGACGCGGTCGATGACATGCGGGTCGCGATAGCCATCCGGGGGCAGGCTCGAGTAGGTGGCGAGCCAGTCCGGGTAGTCGGTGCCCGCCTGCTTCAACTCTGCCTCGGTGGCGGTGGAGTACTCCACGGTGACGTTGTAGGTTCCGTTGGAAACCGGCGGCGAGACGCTCATCAGGCTGTCGATGGTCGTCAGAGACTGGTTGGCGGGGAGGACGGCCTCGTTCGCCATCGTGTCGCGATCGATCTTATACAGGGTGCCGGGGTAGAAGAGGATGGTGTTGTACCCGGTCGGGGGGGTGACCATCGTGACCTTGAAGGGAGTGAACGCCTGCTCCTGGTAACTCTCCGAATAGGGAGGGATCGTGAGCTTCTGAATAATGGGCGTCTTCATGCCGATATGGCTGGGGTAGTCCCACTCGCCCGCCGTCGTCTCCGTCTCATTCACACCGCGGAAGTAGATCGTGCCTGAGCTGGCGCTGTACGTGTAGGTGAACACGATGTTGCGCGTCCGCGCCAGCGGGCCGCCGAGCTTCACCTCGGTCGAGAAGCCCGTCTTCCCCCCACCCGTCCCCCCCTGGCTGAGATTGTTCGGGTGACTGAGCTTCTCCTGGAGCTGGGCCCAGCTCGAGAAGGCGGTCGCTTGCATCTGCACCGTGCGGTCCACCGTGGACAGCGGCGGCAGGATGATCGCGAGGACGATCAGCGCGGCCATGACCACAAGGCCGCTCTCCCAGAAGTCCCAGCGAGCGTCGCCCGTCAGCTTGACCCGGGCGCGCGCGGCATTTGCGATCGACGCCGTGTAGTTCGTCCAGAGCAGCAATGCCAGCGTGAGCACGAGGATGGCGAGCGTGTAGGCGTTCTGGTCCGCCGGGTCATACGTGTTCAGAAGGTTGGTCGCGAATGCCGCGGCGCCTGGCACCAGGCCGAGCATCGGCCTGCGCCAGCGAAGCACGCACCAGCTGAGCCACCCGCCCGTGACCCACATCAGCAGGCAGATCAGATAGAGGTACACGGACGTGTCGCTGGACAGCGCATAGCCCGGCGGGTCGCCTGCGGCGGCGCCGGCGACGATGCGGGTCCACCAGGTCCCGACCGCGTAGATCGACATCGGGTCGCCCGGATGGGCGTTGTGAAGCATCGGCCAGGCGGCGACCGCGGCCACGACCGGAC
>JBGPOC010000043.1:0-10908 GCA_041487825.1 Candidatus Dormibacteraceae bacterium
AGGGCGACATGGAACAGCCCCATGTCCTTGGCGCTCGCCTTGGGGTCGGGCAGGGTGTCGCAGGCCAGCGCCCAATCGACCGCGAAGTAGAGGCCGTAGCCAATCCCGTACGCGACGCCCAGCGCATAAACGAGTGGGATGGATTTCGGATAGAGGGCGATGAACACGAGCGCTACGAATGACTGGGCCGCGCCGGCCAGGTAGACAAAGATCTTGCGGCGGCCGATGCGGTCGGAGATCTGGCCGCCGAAGAATCCGAACGGCAGTGCGGTGACGACCACCACCAACAGCCAGTTGTCCGTGAACTTGGCCGCATCTGTATGCGGCGCCAACACGACGTCTCCGAAGAAGTTGACCAGGAAGTAGAGGACGACGGTGATGCCGGACGAGACCATGAATCGGGTGAAGACGACCCACGCGAAGTCACCCTCGTGCAGCGGCCGCAGGAACTCTCTGACCGCCTCGCCCAGCGGACGGTGGGGCGGAGGCGCGATGGGCTGCAGGCCCTCGGCGCGGGCGGCCCATACCGTTGGGATGAGGGTGAGAGCGGCCACGACGCCCATCACGAGATAGATGGCGCGGTTGTGGCTCATCAGGCTCGTGACCCCGAGCCCGCCGCCGATTCCGAGCTGCGTCATCGTGGCCAGGAACCCGCTGGCCTTGCCGACCTGCTGCGCGGGCACGACGTCGGGGATGATGCCGGCGTAGGCCGCGCCGGCGGCGTTGAAGAAGAACTGGATGATCGCGTATCCGACCACGATCTCCGGGTAGTTGTTGGCCGCCATGAGGATGAAGAGGCCCGGGAAGGTGAGGAGGGTGCCTGCCACCATGATCGGGCGCCTTCGCCCAAACCGGGTGTTCAGCCGGTCCGACCAGGCGCCGACGAGCGGCGGCACGGTCATGGCGAGCAGTCCGCCCAGACCTAGCGCCACCCCGATGGCGGTGTTGCGCAGCCCTCTCGGAACCACGTCATCGACCTGCGCCTGGATCAGGATCGTCGTCAGCGGCAGCCACAGGAAGTTGCTTCCGAACCAGAAAGCACTTAGGGCGGTGTGCTGCAGGTTCCCGTAGTGGGCCGGTTTAGCCTCTACGGTGGCGACCGCTGCCATGGCGGTAGGCTAAGTTAAGTAGGTCCCCCGTGGCAGCCGAAACGCGCTAGGCTTTGTCGGCCCCCATGCATCCTGTCCTTTCGCGTGCCAAAGAGCTCCTGATCGACGTGCCAAGGCACGGCAAGCTTGCCTATTGCCTCCTGCGCGACGAGCGGGTTCCGGCCGCCCCCAAGGCGGTGCTGCTAGGCGCTCTGGCGCTGATCGTGAGCCCGATCGACCTCCCCGCCTGGGTCCCGCTGATGGGTGAGCTCGACATGCTGGCCCTCGGGGTGCTCGCTGTCAGCACGTTCATCGAGGCGTGTCCCGAAGACGTCCGGCGTGAGCACGAAGCAGCGCTGAAAGCGGGGACCAGCGTGTTCGACCGCGATTTCAACGACACTTTCGCAGCGGCGCGCGACGGGAGTGGGCGGCTCTTCAACAGAATTCGAAGGCGCGTCTGGCGCCGCGATCCTTATCAATCGGTATCGGAGGTCTAGGCGAAATTGCGCGTGATGCTGACCAAGGACGTCGAGAACGTCGGCCGCGCCGGCGACGTGAAGGAGGTCACGGACGGGTACGGCCGTAACTTCCTTTTTCCGCGAAAGCTGGCGGTGCCGGCCAGCCGGGGCTTCGAGGCCGAGGCCAAGCGACTGAAGGACGCCGCGGTCAGGCGGGAGACAAAGGATCGCGTGGAAGCTCAGGCGCTGGCGGATGAGATCCACAACAAGACCGTGGTCGTGCGGTTGAAGATGGGGGCGGAGGACAAGGCCTTCGGCTCGATCACCAACCAGGACGTCGCGGCTGCCCTCAAGGCCCAGCACCGTGTCGAGATCGACCGGCACAAGATCGACATGAAAGAGCCGATCAAGACTCTTGGTGAGCACCAGGTCCCGCTCAAGCTGCACCGGGACGTGGCCGCCCACGTCAATGTGATCGTCACCCAAGATCGCTAGGGCGTAGACACCATGCAGACGATCCCTCTCACGCCTGGGAGGGTGCCACCCCACGACCTCGACGCCGAGATGTCGGTGCTCGGTTCCATCCTTCTCGACCCGCTCTCGGTCGCGAAGGTCTTGCAGTTTCTCCACCCAGACGACTTTTACCGGGAGAACAACGGCCAGGTCTTCAGGGCCGCGCTGGACCTGTTCGCCGCCGGTGAGCCGATCGACAACGTCACGCTGGCCGCCCAGCTCCAGACGATGGGGATGCTGGACCGTGTCGGCGGGAGGACGCAGCTGGCGTCGATGCAGAGCGCAGTGCCGACCGCGGCCAACATCGAGTACTACGGCCGCATCGTCAAGGAGAAGGCTTATAAGCGCCGCCTGATCTCCGCGGGTTCGAACATCGCGGGCTATGGGTACGACGACGGGGTCGACGCGGAGCAGGCCATCAACCAGGCGCAGTCGCTGGTGTTCGGGGTCGCCGATGACCGCGATCAGCGCGAGCTCGCGAGGCTCTACGACCTGCTGGGGCCCGCGATGGAGCGGATCTCGCTGCAGATGGAGAGCGGGCAGGGGGTCATCGGCGTCCCATCCGGGTTCCACGACCTCGACCGCATGACGGGAGGCTTCAAGGACTCGGACCTGATCATCGTGGCGGGGAGGCCCGCGATGGGCAAAACGTCGTTGGCCCTCAACATCGCGCTCTACGCGGCGTTGGAGACAAAGAAGGCCGTCGCGATTTTCAGCCTCGAGATGTCCAAGGAGCAATTGACCGAGCGGCTGCTGACGGAGCAGGCGCAGATCGATGCCCAGCGCCTGCATCGTGGCCTCCTGACCGAGGCCGAGTTCGATCGCGTGTCGAACGCACTTGGGCCACTCGGCGAGGCGGCGATCTTCATAGATGACACGCCGGTCATGGACGAGCTCACGCTCCAGCTCAAGGCCCGGCAGGCCAAGATGCGGCACAACATCGACATGATCGTCATCGACTACCTGCAGCTCATGCACGGCCGGGCGCGGGGCGACGACAACCGCGTCCAGGAGGTTTCGGCGATATCGCGGGCGCTCAAGGGACTGGCGCGCGAGCTGCGCATCCCGGTGATCGCGATCTCGCAGCTGAGCCGCGCCCCGGAGCAGCGCCCGGACAAGCGCCCGATCCTGAGCGACCTTCGTGAGTCAGGATGTCTCGCAGGCGACACGCCGATCTACCTACCGGACTCTGGGACGTACGTACCCATCCGTGACCTGGTTGGGAAGAGCGGATTTCGTGTTCTGGCGCTCGACGAAGGGTGGTGGCGCATGTTTCCGAAAAAGGTCACCCGCGCCTTTGCGACCGGCAGGAAGCCGGTTTACCGAATGACCACCAAGCTTGGGCGCAATGTCCGAGCCACCGCAAATCATCAGTTCCTGACGATCGAGGGCTGGCGGCGCCTGGACGCCCTGAAGCCTGGGGATCGAGTTGCGCTGCCGAGGTTCTTGCAAGGCCCTGACGAGGACACGATGTCGCGCGCGGAACTTGGATTGCTCGGACATCTCATCGGCGACGGCTGCACCCTGCCCACCCACGCGATTCAGTACACAACCAACGACCCGACCCTGGCGGAGACCGTCGCCACCTTGGCCAAAGAGGTCTTCGGGGACGCGGTGCGTCCGCGAATCCATCCGGAGCGTTCATGGATCCAGGTGTACCTTCCACCAACCCGCCACCTCACACACGGCGTTCGCAACCCGGTTCGGGTCTGGCTCGAAGAGCTGGGAGCGTTCGGCCTCCGCTCATATGAAAAATATGTCCCGGCGAAAGTCTTTAGTCAGTCCCCGCTCGGCATCGCGATCTTCCTTCGCCATCTGTGGGCTACAGATGGCTGCGTTCGGCTTACAGAAGATCACTATGCGGCGGTCTACTACGCGTCAAGCAGTGAGCGTCTGGCCATTGACGTGCAATCGCTTCTGCTACGAATTGGAATCAACGCAACGTTGTCTCGGCACAGTCAACGTGGTAAGGGTCGTGACCAATTCCACGTCCATGTCAGCGGCAGGGAAGAGATCCTGACTTTTCTTGGACTAGTCGGCGTGATTGGTAAGGAGAAGCTACTGCACAAGGTGCTCGTCCTCGAATACCTGTCGAGCAAAGAGGCTAAGACGAATCGAGACGTGATTCCGGCGGCAATCTGGCGGGCTGCGGTGCTCCCTGCCATGCAAGCGATTGGCATGACACGGCGCGAAATGCAGACCGGGCTTGGAATGGCCTACGCGGGAGCAGGCATCTTTCATCAAAACCTAAGTCGGGCGCGGACGGCGCGGCTGTCAGCTGTCGTCAGATCAGATGAGCTAGACATGCTGTCGACGAGCGACGTCTATTGGGACGCGATTCGCACAGTCGAACCAGACGGAGAAGATGACGTTTTTGATTTGACTGTTGAGGATTTCCACAATTTCATTGCTGGAAATATCGTGGCTCACAATAGTATAGAACAGGATAGTGATCTTGTAATGTTTTTGTTTCGGCCCGAGTACTACAAGTCCGAAGAGCGGCCCGGCATCGCCGAGGTCATCGTCGCCAAGCACCGCAACGGGCCGACCGGGATGATCGAGCTCAAGTTCCGCCGCGACCACACGCGCTTCTACAACCTGGAGACCCGCAGACCCGAACCTGGGACCGAGTAACCGGATGGTCATCATCCTGGTCGGCGGCCAATGGGGCGACGAGGGCAAGGGAAAGGTCATCGACTTTCTCGCCTCCAAGGCGCAGATGGTCATCCGCTCACAGGGGGGCAACAACGCCGGCCACACCGTGATCACCGAGGACGGTGAGTTCAAGTTCCAGCTCATCCCGTCGGGCATCCTGTACCCGGGCTGCACCTGCATCATCGGCAACGGGGTCGTGGTCGATCCGATCGTACTGCTTCGCGAGATCTCCCAGCTGCAAGAGCGCGGCATCGAGCCGAAGAACCTGCTCGTAAGCGAGCGAGCGCACATGGTGATGCGCTATCACCCGCTTTTCGACCAGCTCGAGGAAGAGGCGCGCGGCGACGACCGGCTCGGCACCACATGGCGTGGCATCGGGCCCGCGTACGCGGACAAGATCCGGCGTATCGGCTTCCGAATCGGCGACCTCCAGAAGGGGGGCTTCATGCGCAAGAAGCTCGCGTTCGTGGTCGGCCAGGTGAAGAACCCGATCCTCACCAGGCTGTACGGCCGTGAGCCGTACGACTGGGAAAGCATGCTCGACGAATACATGGGCTACGCGAAGCAGCTCGACCCCTACATCAAGGACACCTTCCCGATCATCCAGGAGGCGCTGGACAGCGGCGCCAACATCCTGTTGGAGGGCGCCCAGGCGACCATGCTCGACCTTGATTTCGGCACGTACCCATACGTCACGAGCTCCAACCCGACGGCGGGTGGCGCCCTGACCGGCAGCGGCATCCCGCCGACCAGGGTCGACCTCACCATCGGAGTCTTCAAGGCCTACACCTCGCGCGTCGGTTACGGCCCATTTCCGTCAGAGCTACTGAACGAGATCGGGGACCAGATCCGCGAGCGCGGTCACGAGTTCGGCACGGTGACTGGTCGCCCACGCCGCATCGGCTGGTTCGACTCCGCGGTGGCGAACTACGCGGTGCGCATCAACGGGGTCGGCTGCGCGGCCCTGATGCGCCTCGACATCCTCGACGACCAACCCAAGCTCAAGATCTGCACCGGCTACAACTTCCGCGGAGAGCACCACGGCCATCCGCTCGCCAACATCTCGCACTACAAGCATTGCGTGCCCGTGTACGAGGAGATGCCGGGCTGGGAAAGCGCGATCGGCGCCGCCCGCTGCTGGGATGACCTGCCCCAGGCATGCCGGGACTACGTCGAGCGGATCGGGGAGCTGATCGGCGCGCCGATCGAGCTCATCGGAACCGGACCCCGCCGCGACCAGTTCGTCACCCGGGGCCGCAAGCTCTTCGACTGAGCCGAGGCCGCAGGCCAGGTCGCTCGCGTTCAGATGAATAAGCCGGAGTCCTCCGCGCTCGACACCCGTGCCCGATCATGTGTCGGCATGAAAGCGAGACCGCCGGTCGGGGCGGAGCTGAGCTGGCCGCAGGTGCACGCCTTTCGCCTGGTGGGCCACCATCTCCACGAGCGTGCGCCGAAGAAAGACCTAACGCGCGTGGTTGGGCGCATAAGCGGCGTCCAGGCGCAGCTGATGTCAGCCGCGGAGCTGCAGGTTGCGGTTCGCGTCGATTGCACGGCGGAGGACGTGCGCACTGCGCTCTGGAAGGACAAATCGCTCGTGAAGACATGGCTCATGCGCGGCACGCTCCACCTCGTACCCTCCGCGGACCTGCCGCTCTACACCGCCGCGCTGCGCGCAGGGTGGGTCTGGCCGACCGACGTCTGGTTGAAGTGGACCAAGCTGGCCGAGCCCGAGCTCCGGAAACTGATCAGCGCGATCGGTGATGCTCTCGAGCGGCCGATGACACGCGAGGAGCTCATCGCGGTCGTCGGTCGCGGTCAATCCGAGCACATTCGCGAGGTGCTGAATTCCGGCTGGAGCACCCTTCTAAAACCGGTCGCAAGAAACGGTCGTCTCTGTTTCGGACCGAGCCAGGGCCAGAGGGTCACGTTCGTCCGACCGGAGAGGTGGCTTGGCTCCTGGAGCGACCTGGACCCCGACAAGGCGCTGGTCGAGGTCGCCCGGCGCTACCTGGGCGCGTACGGCCCCGCCACCAAGAACGATTTCGCCCGATGGTGGGGGGGAGGCCGGCTCGGGGCCGGAAGGGCGGCCTGGAATGGACTCGGCCGCGAGCTGGTGACGGTTTCAGTCGAGGGCCATCGCGCGGAGATGCTCGAAGGCGATCTGCGGATGATGGCCAATGGGAGGGATGGCCCGTCAGTCCAGCTGCTGCCCCTGTTCGATCCATATCTGCTCGGCCATGCCAGTCGCGATCACCTCGTCGAAGCCGTCCACCGAGCCAGGGTGAGCCGAACGGCAGGATGGATCTCGGCTGTCGTCCTGGTCGACGGGCGCGTTGCAGCCACCTGGTCGCACACCGTCGCGAAGGAGACTCTGCGCATCGCGGTCGAACCACTTCGGCGGCTGCCTCCGAAGGCGCAAATCGAGATTCGCAACCGCGCAGAGGAGCTGGCCGCCACACTCGGATTGGCCAGGGCCGAGGTCAGGGTCGCCCGGTAGCGCGCCTCTCGGAGCTCAGCGCGGAGCGCTCTTGACCACCCGGAGCTGAGCTTCACGCTGGCGCAACCTGCGGTTTCTCTGCCACCGTTCGCGGCCGATCGAAGCCGCCCAGAGCATCACGACGACCACCGCCATCACGGCTTGCACCCCGGCGATCGTGAGGATCGTGGCCTCGAGGCCGTTCCCACGCATCCGCAGCCCGATCGCGAGCAGGCCGGCGCCGAAGCCCAGTACGGGGCGGATCGCCCATGACGAGGGGAGGTTGCGCCGGTCGGCGAGCAGCAGGCCGGCCACGAACCAGGTCGGACCGCTGTCGAGGTGCGCGACGTAGTCCCAGTGGAACCACGCGATCGGCACCACGGCACCGGCCAGAAAGCCGATGGCGACCGCGAAGCTCAGGCGGCGTGCGTAAGCGAGCCAGGCGATCCCGATCGCCACCGCCACGAGCGAGGTTGCGAAGACAGGCCCCGGGACGTTGCCGACGTACAGCGTGACGGGGTCGTAAGGAGAGACAGGCAGGGATTGCTGCGCGTACCACGTCGCAATCGGATCATCGAACAGCTGACCGTTCGCAGGCCTGATGAAGAGAAGAGGCGCGCCCTTCGTCAGGAGGGCCACCGCCGCGAAAGCCAGGAGGCCCGCCTGCGCACGGATCGCCGGGATGAAGCGCGCTCGAAGCAGCTCGGCGATCACCGCGATCGCGGCGATTGCGGCTGAGATCGGTAGCGAAGCGCCCGCGCCAACGAGGGCGACCCCGAACACGGCGGCGATCACCGGGCTCGGTTGGGGCCGTGGCACGTCGTGGCGCCACGCCCAGCGCGCGACCAACTGGGCGCTGATTCCAAACGCGAGCGCGATCCCCAGCATCTCCAACGCCTGCAGTTTGAAGATGATCAGGCCCGCGGCGATGGGCGGAGCCACCGCGATGCCCGTGATCAGATCGTCGGGGAGCGAGGCCGGGTTGAAGGCGGCCTGGTCGAGCCAGGCCGCGGCCCGGCGCAGCCAGGCCTTGGGACGAGCCAGCACTCGAGGATTGTAGGGAATCACCGGTGGGCCAAGCCCATGGCCGACTCGCGCCACCCTGACCGCTCCCGTCGGCGAACCGGATTGGGTGATAATCGGCACGCTCGTGTCGCTTCCTGGCAAACGCTTTCTCGCGACGCTTGTGGCCTTCCTTGCCTGCGCCTGGGCCGCTCTCGCGGTGTTTGGCGCCACGCTCTCACCATCCACATGGATCGCTCTGCCTGCACCGAATCCGCAGGATCGCAGCGCGATCTTCGCGATCGCGGTCAGCCTCCTCAACAACCAGGTCCTCATCGCGGGCACGGCCCAGGGTTCGCTGATGAGAAGCGCCGATGGGGGCTCGACGTGGAAGCTCGTCCACAGTGGCTCCACCGCGCTGCTAACCGTCTCGTTCAGCCCGTTCAAGCCCGGCCTCGTCCTCGCCGGGACGCGCGGCGCCGGCGCACTGGCGAGCAAGGACTCGGGGGCCACGTGGGCGGCGGCCGGCGGGATCGATGGTCGCTCGGTCCGCGTCTTCGGATTCGCGCTGAACCTCATCGCCGCAGGCACCGACCAGGGCGTCTACATCAGCCCCGACGGCCTGACGTGGAGGCGCTCCGGGCTCCCGGGCACCAGCGTCGGAGCGCTGGCGGTTGCCGCCATTCATGATCCGGTGCGGCTTGTCGCCGGGAGTAACTCGGCACCCGCGACAGGCGGAGCGCCGCTTTTCCAGAGCACCGACGGCGGAATGTCGTGGGCCCAGCTGAGCGCCTCGATCAGCGGCAAGGTCGTGTCGGCGCTCGCGGCGGGGCCGCTCCCTCCGACGGGCAACGTCAGGCCGCTCGTCGTCGGCACGAACGCGGGTCTCTTCACATCGCGCGACAACGGAGCGTCATTCACGCCCAACAGCGGCGGTGGCCTTCTGCCCTCGACGGACTACACCCAGATCGGATTCGTGACCACCCACTACGACCGCTACTACACGGCCAGCGACGGAGGTGGGTCGGCATCCGGTGGGCTGTGGAAGACCGTTGATGCGGGCCGCCACTTCACGTCGCTCGCGCCTCCGATTCCCTCGGTGACCGCCCTCGCGGTTTCGAATGATGAAGCTCCGATCCTGTATGTCGCGACCTTCCGACCATCCGACCAGGTGGCGGTGTTGTGGGCCTTCCACGACACGGGCGGGACTCCGCAAGGGCCGCCGGTGTCGGTCACGCCATCGGCGAGCGGCGCCCGGATCACTCCGCCCGTCCCGGCCGGCGGCTCGGGTCTCAGCCAGCTCCTCTTCTCCTCCCGCACTCCCTACGTCGCCCTCGGCGTCGCCGCGATGCTCGTGATCGGGCTGGCCGCCGTCGCTCATTTCCGCGGTCGCCGCGGGTGACTCCACTAGACTCCCACGAGTTGATCGACCCACATGACCGTCTGCGCCGCCTGGGGTTGAAGCTGCCGGTTGCCCCGGCCGCCCTCGCCTCTTACGTGCCCACCGTGCTGGTGCCCATCGGCGACGGCCGCTCCCTCCTGTATATCGCCGGCCAGGTGTCGATTCAGGACGGCAAGCGATTGACCGGACGGTGCCCGGACGAGGTCGGCGTCGAGGATGCCCAGGCCGCAGCGCGCGCCTGCGCGATCAACCTGCTGGCGCAGATGGAGGCCGCGGCCGGTCTGGCCAGTGTCGAGCGGGTCGTCCAGCTGACCGGCTTCGTGCTGTCGACCGAGGACTTCGGCGATCAGCCGAAGGTGATCAACGCTGCTTCAGAGCTCCTGGTCGAGGTGCTTGGCGACGCCGGCAGGCACACGCGCGTGGCGGTCGGCGCCAGCGCGCTTCCCTTCTCGGTCACAGTCGAGATCGCGGCGGTCGCTGTTGTCCGCGCCGGCTGAGCCGAAGCCACCGACGGCACGCCGGCCGCGTCTGTTACTGATCGGCAGCGTCGTCTATCTCGCGCTGATCTTCGGGGTGATGCTGGCGCTGGGCATCTCGATCGAGCCGCAATGGGTCCTCCTTGCGCTGCTCGTGATCGCGATCGCCATGGGCCGAGGCCGCACGTTCATCGCCGACTGGACGCCCTTCCTGCTGCTGTTCTTCGCCTATGAGGCGATGAGGGGCTTCGCCGCCCGGCTTGCGCCGCACGACCTCTCGGGTTTGGAGCGATGGGTCTTCGGAGGTGAGATCCCCACCCTCGTTTTGCAGCGCGCCTTCTACCACCCCGGGGTGATCGGCATCCAGGACCTCATCGCGATGTTCTTCTACTTCATGCATTTCGTCCTGCCGATCGTCGTCGGGTTCATCTTCTGGCTGAACAGCCGTGAGCACTACTGGCGCTTCATCGCCGCTTTGCTGCTGATGTGTTTCCTGGCTTTCCTGACCTACCTTTTCTGGCCGAGCGCGCCACCCTGGTACCAGCTGCACGACGTCGTGAAGATCAACCAGCAGACCGTCGACCGGCTGTGGGGAAACACCGTGGTCGTCATCTACCACGCGTTCAACCCGAACCAGTTCGCCGCCTTCCCGTCGCTCCATGCGGCGTTTCCGGCGCTGGCGGCGGTCTACGCGTGGAGGCGATACCGGGTCCTGGCGGTGGGCCTCATCCTGTGGACGGCGGGGGTGGTGGTGTCCATCGTCTACCTGGGCGAGCACTATGTCGTCGACGCGCTCGCTTCGGTGGTCTACGTCGCCGCCGCCACCATCATCGTCGAG
>JBGPOC010000044.1:0-10729 GCA_041487825.1 Candidatus Dormibacteraceae bacterium
CCGCATCAAGTCCGTTCGCTGACCTCTCGCGTCGCACGGCGATCAGGCTTGCAACCCAGATCGCTGTGATGCCGACGACCCCGAATTCCGCCATCAGGCGCAACACGGTGAGGTTCGGGTAGCCCGATACGAGGAGGACCTGGAACCAGTTGTGGCCCGGTCCGATAAGGCCCCATCCGGCTGCGACCAGGGCGAGCACAGTCCAGTCGCGGCGCCGCACGCCCCAGGCGATGAGAACGAACATCGGGAGCAGCAGCAGCACCAGGTGGGTCCCCCACGAGTAGCTCGCCACCAGCGGACCGACCGCCACCATGGACGCGGCCTCGAGCGCGCGACCCGTTTGCGCCGGACGCGGCTTTCGAAGCACCCAGAAGGTGATCGCCAGGACGACCAGGGCGATGGCCGTCGTGATCGCGCGGGCGGCGGGGCTCGTGTCGCGCACGGCGCCCAGGAAGGTGCCGGGGTCGAGCAGGCGGGCCACCGTGCCGCCGGGGGAGTGGTTTTCGAACAGGCCGGTGCCGCCGGCGAGCACCGGCGCGACCTTGAACAGGTATTCGGGCAGGTACTGCGGGACGGCCAGGAGCCAGAGCGCGGCACCCGCAAGCGCTGCCGCCAGGACCATCCTCCAGCGACGCCCCCACAGCAGAAGCAGGGCGATCGGCGCCTGCACCAGCTTGATCGCCACCGCAGCCCCCAGCGCCGCCCCTCCCCACCACCGGTCGCCGGCCACCCATCCGAGGAGCCAGATCCCGCTCAGCGCGAGGAGGACCAGGTTCACCTGGCCCTCGTCGAAGTTGCCGACCACCGGCTCGAAGCCGATCGTCACCAGCACGAGCAGTAAAGCCAGCTGCCAGTCCGTCACCTCGATCGCGCGCATGGCCGCCCACAGGAACACCACCAGCGCGACCTGGAGCACCGCGATGACGATCGCAAGCTGCACGCGCGGATCGGCCCCAACGAGCGGTTGAAGGAACCAGGCGACCGGAAGCGGGGTGACGTACTGGGCGCCGGCGAGGGGCAGGGGCGTGAAAGACCCGGTCGTCGGAGCGCAACCCTGGATGATGCACAGGTCATAGGGATCGCGGCCGGAGGCGATTCGCGCCGCCGCCGCCATGTAGTTGGCGCTGAAGTCAGCAGGCAGTGCGCCGGTGAGGGCCGGCAAGATGATGGTCCGCCACAGGTAGATGGCGGCAATCGGAGGTGCCGCGATGGCAAGGAGCACCGTGCGGAAGCGTCGGTTGTCGAACGGAGATCTCCGATTCGCGTTCGCCGACGCCACCTCGCCGATCACCGACGCGATTATCAGGCGCGGCGAGTAAGACGCAAGAAACGAGGCGGCGCCTGCTGCGGACACCGCCTCGGCCGGTTTCCGTCGGGTGACACGCTTCTTGGTTTACTGCGCCTTGCGGCCGTTGCCTACTTTTGGAGGCCAACCCCGCGTGGACTGTCGACGGGTCCGGCGTCGAACGAATTGAATCCAAGTTGCGCGGTTCCCGCCCGAGTGTCAAGTGGTTGGTTTTCCCAGCACGCGCGGACAATGAGATCCTGCGCTCCCGAGGCGCACAATTGACCTGAAAGTTCAAGCGCGGAGGTGGCTCGATTTGCTCCAGCTCAGCTACGTTCACGGCGCCAGCAGTGTTCCGCTCCTGGGCGAGCCGATCTTCAAGAACCTCCGCCGAACCGCGGAACGCTTCGGCGATCGAGAGGCGCTCGTCGTGGCCCATCAGAATCATCGCTCGAGCTACGCGGAACTGGTACAGCAGTGTGAGGAGGTCGCCCGTGGCCTGCTGGCGCGCGGAGTGCGTAAAGGCGATCGGGTCGGTATCTGGTCGCCCAACCGCTACGAGTGGGTGATCGTGCAGTACGCGACCGCCGCGATCGGGGCGATCCTCGTCAACATCAACCCGGCCTACCGGACCTCGGAGCTCGAATACGCCCTCAACCAGTCGGGCATCAGCCTTCTCCTCCTGGCCGCCCGCTTCAGGCAGGCGGATTACATAGCGATGCTCACCGAGGTCAAAGGCCGGTGCCCCGCCCTGAAAGAGGCCGTGGTCCTCGAAGACGGTTGGGGGGCCCTGAAGCGCGACGCCGCGAAAGTCAGCATGGATGAGCTGCGCGAGGTCGAGTCCTCGCTGCAGTTCGACGACCCGATCAATATCCAGTACACATCGGGCACGACCGGCTTTCCGAAGGGCGCGACGCTGACCCATCACAGCATCCTGAACAACGGTTATTTCATCGGCGAGACCTTGAAGTACTCAGAGCACGATCGGGTTTGCATCCCGGTCCCGTTCTATCACTGCTTCGGCATGGTGCTGGGCAACCTGGCGTGCACAACCCATGGAGCCACGATGGTGATACCCGGCGAGGCTTTCGAACCCGTCGCCGTGATGGAGACGGTGCAGCAAGAACGGTGCACGTCTCTCTATGGAGTCCCGACCATGTTCATCGGAGAGCTTGGTCACCCGCGCTTCAAGGACTTCGATTTCAGCTCCTTGCGCACCGGCATCATGGCGGGCTCCCCATGCCCCGTGGAGGTCATGAGGAAGGTCCAGACCGTGATGCACATCCCCGAGATGACGATCGCTTACGGCATGACCGAAACCTCGCCCGTGTCCACGCAGTGCTCGACCGACGATCCGCTCGAGCGACGCGTATCGACGGTCGGCAGGGTGCATCCTCACGTCGAGATCAAGATCGTCGACCCGGCGACTGGCAGCGTCGTTCCCCGCGGCGAAACCGGTGAGCTTTGCAGTCGTGGATACATCGTCATGCGTGGCTACTGGAACAACGAGGAGGCGACGAGGCTGGCCGTCGACCCGGCGCGCTGGATGCACACCGGAGACCTAGCCACGATGGATGAAGAGGGCTACCTGAACATAGTCGGGCGGATCAAGGACATGATCATTCGGGGAGGCGAGAACATCTATCCACGCGAGGTGGAGGAGTTCCTCTACGGCCATCCTGACGTCGTCGATGTGCAGGTGATCGGCGTGCCGTCCGAGAAGTACGGCGAAGAGGTCATGGCCTGGGTGAAACCACGCGAAGGTGCCGCGGTCACCGGCGATGAGCTGGCAGCATGGTGCAAGGGAAAGATCGCCACGTACAAGATTCCGCGCCACTGGAAGTTCGTCGACTCGTTTCCGATGACGGTGACCGGCAAGGTTCAGAAATTCAAGATGCGCGAGACGGCCGTGGAAGAGCTGGGCCTGGAGAAAGCTGCAGGAGTCACAACCGCCTAGCGCGAACCCTCGCGGGTTCCCCTCTCATTCTTCGTAGCTAGCGCGGCAGGGTTGGCTGGGGTCCCCCCCGGCCATGACTTTGTCTTCTCCACTACCCAGCGTGGCGCGGAGAAACTAATCCGTAAACAAATCCCATCCATATACCGGAAAAGAGCAGGCGCGCGCGAAGCGCCCGCCGATGAGGGAAACCATCCGGGTTTCCCTCATTCTTTATTGCAGACTTTCGTAAGGGAACGCCGCCGCGAACGGCTCGTAGAGCAGCAGCACCTGCTCGATCGGCATCACGTCTCGCAGGAAGATGCCGCCTGCCGCCACCCCGGCCGCACCGACGATCCCAGAGCCGTCGTGCGGGGCCTTCTGCTCGGCCCCGTCCTGCGCCGCCCGGAACGCATTGGTGCGCCCGGACAGGTTCGCGGTCGCGATCGCCGCCTTCCAGGCCGCCGAATACAGGGCTGCCGGGTCCAGCTCGGCGAACGCAGGCGCCGGCGCGGCCGTGCCCACGGTAATGGGGACTGGATCAGCCTTCGGAAGCTCGCCCAGCACCTTGGCCACTACGGCCGCCTCGGCCTCGGCCTCCCCGGTCAGCGACGGGAGCCGCTGCAGGAATGCAGCGATCTGGCGATCGACCGACGGCGGAGGCTGATACGCGGGTCCCGGCAACACGGTCGCAAAGGGCCGGTAGATGGAATCGAATTGAAGCGGGTACAGCTGCTCGCGGACCAGGATCGCGAGGGCGATGACCTGGGCCGACTCAAGGGCGGCTGCCGCAGCGTCGGGCTCGGGCAGGGCCTTGCTGATCGCCTGCTTGATCTGGGCCACTCGAAAACCGCCCGTGAAGGCGTTGACCATCGCCTGGTCCGCCCCCGAGAGCAAAGGGTCCAGGACCTGCTCCACCGAGGCCGATGTCGGGCGCTGTCTCGAGAGGATCCGTGCGACGGCGATCCATTGCCACTGTTCCCTGTTGAGTGACTTGCCGGCCGCAGCGAGGAACTGCCCGGCTTCGGTGGCGCTCAGCGTGTACCCGGCCGCGCCATGACCTGCTCCGGCAGGAGTCCCTTGGCGCGAAGCTTGTCGATCGGGTGGTATGCGTCGACGATGCGCATCGTTCCAGAAGCCGAGCGCAGGACCATGGATTGCGTGTAGGCGTAAACGTCCTCGTAGCGGACCCCTTTGAGCAGCTCCCCGGACGTGATCCCGGTGGCGGCGAAGAAGATGTTGTTGCCGGAGCAAAGGTCGTCGATGGACAGCACCCTGTTGGCCTTATGGCCCTCTTTCGCCGCCACTTTGCGCTCGTCGTCATCGCGTAGGAGGAGCTTCGCCTGCATGTCCCCGCCGATCGTCTTGATCGCGCACGCGGCGAGCACCCCCTCGGTCGAGCCGCCCGAACCCATCATGCAGTGGATCCCGAGCCGCATCTCGAGGGCGGCTTCAAGGGCTCCGGCGACGTCTCCGGCCGTGATGAGCTTGATGCGAGCCCCGACCTCGCGGATCTCGGCCACTATGTCGGCATTCCGGGGCCGGTCGAGCACGACCACCGTCAGCTCCTGTGGTGGTAGCCCCTCAGCCTTCGCGATACGGCGGAGGTTCCACTCGACCGGCATGTCGAGGTCGATGACCCCACGAGCACGGCGCCCGACCACGAGCTTCTGCATGTAGTGGACATGAGTCGTGAACATCGTTCTGCGCTCGGCCAGGGCGATCACCGAGATGGCGCCGGGAAGGCCGGCCGCGGTGAGGCTCGTGCCCTCGATCGGGTCGACGGCCACATCCAGCTCGGGTTCGAGGCCGTTGCCGATCTCCTCGCCGAAATAGAGCATCGGCGCCTCGTCCTTCTCGCCTTCTCCGATGACGACGGTGCCCTTCATGTCCACGGAGTTCAGCGCATTGCGTATGGCCTCCACGGCCCGCCCGTCTGCGCCCATCTTGTCGCCGCGGCCCTGGAGTGGAGCTGCGGCCAGGGCGCCTGCTTCGGTCACCCTGAGCAGCTCCAGGGCAAGGTTGCGGTCCATTTCCTGGTCCAACTAAGTCCCCGTCACCATGCGGCGGGTAGCGTATCCCCTCTAACGGATTCCAAGTCGGCGGATCGGCAGCCGGTCCGCCACGACCCACACGTCCTTCTTGCTCGCCAGGCGCCGATCGCCGGTCCGATCCACATAGACGCACGTGCGTTCGAGCACGGCGGTCACGCGCACCTTGACCCCGTCCAGGGTCGCATCGAAGCCGTCGACGAGCACCTCGCCCTCTTCCAGAGGGATATCGCTCAAGCGCCGCGGCTCGCTCGACCTCCTGGCCGAAGGCCGCGCCCGCGACTCGCGGCCGTGCGCTACCGATCGCTTGCCGGAGGCGCCCCTAGAAGAACTCACCCCACAACTTCCTTACCCGGCCCACCGGGCTGGGAAGGCTCTTCACGGCGACGGCCGCTTGGCGTTCCGTGGCGTCGACGATGACCTGCTCCTCGCGGTCGGGAACACCTTCCGGGTGGACCCTGATGACGCCATGGTGCACGCCGCCCTCGAGCACCACCAGCGCTCCGACCGTGGCGTCGCCCTCGAGGCGGCCCGTGTTGGTGATCTTCAGGCGGCTGGTGGCGACGACGTTGCCGCGCAAGAACCCCGCGATGGTCACCTTGTCGCCCCGGATGTCCGCCTCCACGTGGGCGTCGGGTCCGATGAGCAGGTCGCCGTCACACTCGACCTGGCCGCTGAAGGTGCCCAGGAGCTGGCCGCCACCCTTCAGCTGCAGCCTGCCCGACAGGGCGTCGTCGCGGCCAAGGACGGTCGCCTTCTGGTCCGCCGCATATGGGTCGGGCCCACCGTTGCTCCCCGAAACCCCCACCTTCTCCAACCCGATGTCCGTCATCTGAACCTCCCTTACCCAGCCCCCCGCTGGTCCCACATTTCGCAGCATAGCGACTCCCGGCGAACGGTGGAATCGGCCGGTTCAGAGGTCGGGATGCGATACGAGGTACGCGAGCGCCGCCTCCCGCGACGGCTCGACCTCGCCATCCAGGATCAACTCGCCCAGCCGCTCCTTGAGGCGCCCCACATCCGGCCCCGGCGGGATGCCACGCGCCCGCATGATGTCTTCCCCGTCGATCGGCGGCGCGAGCCTTGTAGGCCTTTCCGCCAGCACAGATGCGAGGCGCGCCGCGAGCTCGTCGAGCTTTCCAGGGTCAGGGTAGGCGGAGGCTCCGATGTCGGCCCGCGCAAGCGCGATCAGGCTTTCGAGCAGGGAGCCAGCATCGCGCGCAAGTCGGCGGACCGCGCCGTCGGTCCACTCCGATCGGTAGAACACCGGGCGCAGGTGCAGGCGAACGAGCGTGACGACGGCATCGATCTCCCTCTGTGAAAGTCGAAGGCGCTCGAGCGCCGTCCTGGTCATCACCGCGCCAACCTCCTCGTGCCCGATGAATGCGCCGTCCGCAGTCGCGGTTGCGGGCTTGCCCACGTCATGAAAGACGGCCGCGAGCCTGACCGTGAGGTCGGGCGGAGTCAGCTCGACCGCCAGCAGCGTGTGGCCGTAAACGTCGTGCGTGTGATATCCGCCCTGCTCGACTCCTTTGCAGGCGGCCAGCTCAGGCAGCACGACCTCGAGGAGCCCGGCGGAGTCGAGCAGCTCGAGCGCCTGGCGCGGCCGCCCCGAGATAAGCATCTTGCGCAGCTCGTCGGCGATGCGTTCGACCGACACCACCGGGGACGCCAGGCGGTCGCGCAGCCGCCTCATCGCGGGCAGCAGCTCTGGCGCCAACGAGAAACCGAGCTGGGCGGCAAACCGCACCGCCCGCAGCATCCGCAGGGGGTCGTCGTTGAACGTTTGAAGCGGGTCGGCCGGCGTGCGCAGGATCCGGGCATCGAGGTCGGCGCGGGCGCTGCCGAGGCGGTCGTAAATGTTGCCGTCGAAGTCCATCAGCAGCGTGTTGACCGTGAAATCGCGGCGCCGCAGGTCCTCCTCGAGGGTCGCGGGATACACAGCAGGCTTTCGGGAATCGGGCGGGTAGGACTCGGCGCGAGCCGAAACGAACTCGACGATATGGCCGGGCAGGGTCACGTGGGCGGTGCCAAATCGCTCGAACGTGACCGGCGGCCGCGCCCCGGCCAGCTCTGCGAACCGTTCCGCGAGCCGGGTAGCGCCGCCCCCCTCGACCACGACGTCCAGGTCGGGTTGTTCGCGACCAATCAGGTGGTCGCGGACGTAGCCGCCGACCACCCAGGACCTGATTCCTTGCTCGGCTGCGGCTTGCTTCAGCAGGTGCAGCAGCCGGCGGTCGTCTACTGGTTGATCCGCGCCCACTCGACGGCTCCAACCTGCCCGGCGCGATCGCCCAGCCGTGCTCTGCGCAGGCGGGGGCGGCGCGCCGGCTTGATGAATGGAGAGGAGCGCAGCGTCTCCACCATCGTCGGCTGGACCAATCCCCATGAGCGCGTGACGCCGCCACCCATCACGAACATCTCCGGATCCAGCGCATTGGTGAGGCTGATCAGGGCCATTCCCATGTAACGTGCGGCGCGTTCGACCACGATCCTCGCGTGCTTGTCGCCGCGCTCGGCGGCAGCGAAGAGCTCCGCCGCGCTGTGGCCTGTCTCGCGAGCCAGGTTCGCGCCGCCGCAGAACACCTCGAGGCAACCGTGCTGCCCGCACTGGTCGAGAGGGCCGCTGGGGTCGATGATCATGTGCCCGATCTCGCCCGCCGTCCCGTGCGCTCCCCGGTGCAGCTTTCCGTCGATGATCAGCCCGCCCCCCACTCCGGTCGACCACGTGATGTACACCATGTTCTTGGTGCCGCGACCGGCTCCACGGTGGAACTCGCCGAGCCCGGCCATGTCGGCGTCGTTGGCGACGTGGGCCGGCGCGCCGGTTGCGCGCCTGAGCATCGCTGCGAGCGGTACGTTGCGCCAACCGGGGAGGTTCGGCGGGTTGACCAGGATCCCTCGCACGACGTCGATCGGGCCCGGGGCGCCGATGGCGATGCTGCGCACCTTCTCGCGTCCGCGGTGCCGCTCGATCTCGGCCGCGGCCCACTCGACCACGCGCTCAGGGCTCCCGAGGAGCGGGGTCTTGGTCTTAAAGCTGGCGATCAGCCGGCCGTCGGAGCGCGCTAGAGCGACGCGCACCTGGGTCCCGCCAAGGTCGATTCCGGCCAACATGCCGCCGCTAATGTACTGGCCCGCGCGACCCTTCGAGTCAGGAGGCGATCAGCTGCCGACCTCGAAGCGACGCCAGGATCTCGATCGGCGCGCGGGCTCGATTGAACGTGTAGAAGTGCAGCCCCGGCACGCCGGCCTCGAGCAGCTCCACGCACTGAGCGATGCAGTGCTGAACACCCAGCCGACGGACGGCGTCGTCATCCGGTTGTTCATCGATGGCTTGCTTGAGATCGTTCGGCACGGTCGCCCCGGACATGGCGGTCATGTGCGCCAGGGAGCGGCGGCTGGGGACCGGCATCAGGCCGGGGACGATGGGCACCGTTATCCCAGCGGCACGTGCGCGCGCGACCAGGTCGAAGTAATGACGGTTGTCGAAGAACAACTGCGTGACCAGGAAGTCGGCCCCCGAGTCGACCTTGAGCTTCATGTAGCGGAACTCGTGCTCTCCGTCCGGGCTCTCGGGATGCTTCTCGACGCTGCAGGCGGCGCCAATGCCGAAGCCGTAACCGTTGCGCTTCACGAACGCGATGAGGTCGCTGCCGTGGGCGAGCGCCGGGTCTGCGGGCACGAAGCGCTGGTCCGACTCCTGCGGATCGCCACGCAGCGCGAGGACGTTGGCAACGCCCTCCCGCTCCATCCAGTTGAGGATCTGACGCGTCCTGTCCGCCGAGTTCGCGCACGTGAGATGCGCCATCGCCTCGATTTGATACTGGCGCTTGATCCGGGTCACCAGCCCGAGAGTCTTGTCGCCGGTGCGCAGGCGGTACGTCACGGAGACCCAATCGGGCGCATGACCGGCGAGCGCCGCGATCGTCCGCTCGAGCACGTCGACCTCGGCTTCGTCGCGAGGCGCCATGAACTCGAACGAAATGGTCGGCCGGCTGCGACCGAGCAGCTCGGCTATTCGCATTCAGTAGGTCCCATCCTGGTCGCCGCGTATGCGCGTCATGGCCGAAGGTTAGCGAAAAAGGACGCGCCGATCCCCGACGCGGCGTGTGCGCTTCTCGGCGTCGAGATGCTCGAGCAGCGCAAGCACGGGTCGCCGGCTGGCTCCCATGCGATCGCGGAGCTGCGCGACGGTGACAGATCCGGTGGCGGCGATCAGCTCCATGACGAGGTCCACCGCTTTTGAATACGCGTCCTTTGTGAACGCGATGTCGTCGCTGAGGCGCACCAGGTCGCCATGTTGGACGAGGGCGCGCACAACCTCCGGCCCGGCTCCGCTCCGCTGCATCGCATCGGCGAGAGAAGGTGGCGTGAACTGATTCTTCCCGAGCACTTCGAGCAGGCGCGCCGCGGGGCCCCCCGATGGCTCAGCAGCAATGCGGTGGTTAGGTGCCGCAACCGTGCCGTCCCTCTCTGCGAGGATGCCTTCTTCGACCAGGCTTGCGAGCACCGACGGGAAGGAGGTCGACGGCAGCCTGAGGCGGCTTCTCAGCTCCTCGCGCGCCATCCCCGAGCGCAGGGGATGCTCCGCGTGGTACGCATCGACCTCCGCTGCGGCCCTCTTGCCGATCGCAATCCAGGCATCGTCGGAATAGAGCAACTCTCCGACCCGGCGCGCGCGAAGCCGATCGACGTCCACTCGCTGCGCCATCGTCGCTTTGACGAGCGCGCCGGCGGTGACGCCACGCGGATATTTGCGCAGCTCCTCTTGAAGCACGTCACCGGCGGCACGCCTTTCGAGCGACTCGCCGACGGTGACGTCGTGACGAGAATGCTTGTACGGCGCCACGTCCATGAAACGGCCTCCCGCCAGTGTTTGCGGCGGGCTGGGCACGCGCAGGACGAAGCGGTCGAGGATGCCGGCGGCGACGGCACGGTCGAGATACAGCTGGACCCAACCGACGTTTCCAGGTTCGATCGTGGCCCCGCCCAGCACGATGGCGCGGCAGCCGACCTCGGTGGTGCCCGTATGGAGAAGGAGCTCGGCGCCGTGCCGCAGCGCGATCGTGGCCGACGCCAGCACACGCACCTGCGCGTCCACGCGGCGCGACGGCTGCAGCGTGTTCGGGAGCGCCAGTACGTCGCCGCGCGCAAGCTCGCTCTTCTCGACCCCGGTGAGATTGGCGGCAATCCGGCTTCCGGCCGACGCCACGTCGACACTGCGGTTGTGTCTCTGCAGCCCTCGGATGCGCACGAGCAGCCCTCGGGGCACCACCTCGAGCTCGTCTCCCACCCTGAGGTTCCCGTCGACAAGGGTGCCGGTCACCACCGTGCCGAATCCACTCATGCTGAACACGCGGTCGATGGGCAGCCTGGGGCGCCCAGGGTCCCCACGCGGTTCTGCTCCGTCCAGCAGTCCGTCGAGAGCCTTGCGCAGCTCGTCGAGGCCGCGGCCGG
>JBGPOC010000045.1:0-10439 GCA_041487825.1 Candidatus Dormibacteraceae bacterium
CTAGCCCTGGCGGGGGCTGCGGACGCGATGAGCGGAGTGTTCAGGCAGGCGATCTGGAACCAGACCATTCCGGACTCGCTCCGCGGACGCCTTGCATCGATCGAGCTCTTGAGCTATTCGGGCGGACCGACCCTGGGCAACTTCGAGGCCGGCCTCGTCGCCTCGCTCTTCAGCGTGCGGGTGTCGGTCGTGTCCGGAGGCGTGCTGTGCGTGGTCGGGTGCGTGGTTTGCGCGGTCGCGCTCCCCGTCTTTCGCCGCTACGACGAACGAGTGTGGCGTATGGGCGCCTCCGCCCAACCTCAGCCCTGACACCGGCCGGGCGCCCTGCTCGGACATCGTCGGGAAAGCCGAGTACGATCTGCGTCCACCGGCAACCGCCGGATCTCACGGGTTGGATCGTCAAGCGGGAAGGGCATTGAATACGGACGTCGTCTTGGTGGGGCTGGGTGTCGCGACGACGCTCCTGTCGCTGTGGGCAGCCGTCTTCGCGACCCGCGCCGACCTGTCCACGCGGCGCGCGACGGCCCTGGCCACCAAGCGCTGGGAGGACACGGTCCGGCCCGCGCCGCGCCTGAGCTTCACGACACCGCCGGCGGCTGGCCAGGCGATCGAGCTCGAAGTTGAGAACCTCGGCGGCACCCTCGCAGCCGGCGGCGTCATCGTCCAGGCGGGCGACGACCTCTACGCCGGCGAGCTTACCCTGCCTGAGCATGCGCCACCTCGGCGCATCTTCCTCAGCCCGGTCCTGAAAGCTTGGCAGCGCAAGAGCCAGCCCTCGTGCCTGCTCCTGGTAGGCCGGGATCTCAGTGGAAAGTGCTGGGACTACCTCGACGGCAACCAGGTCGTCGACGAACCCCGCAAATGGCTGACCTCCCAGCTGCGTGAGCTGCGTCTCCAGGGCATCGTCGATTTTCCGGCGGTGGCCGGCCCGGCGAAGACCTGATCGCCGCGTACGGGCTCAGGCCTCGAGGCGAGCCTCCAGCCTGAGCTCCACGTTGCCGGTCAGCGCCTTCGAGACGGGACACCCCACCTTGGCAGCCTCCGCCAGCTTCTGAAACTCGGCCTCGTCGATTCCGCCGACGCGACCGCGCACCGTGAGCGTGACGCCGGTGATGCCGGTCCCGGGCACGAACTCGACCGCGGCGTTGGTGTTCAGCTCCTCCACCTTGTGGCCTGCCTTGGCGAGTCCGTTGGCGAAAGCCATCGAGAAGCAGGCCGCATGAGCGGCAGCCAACAGCTCCTCCGGGCTCGTCTTTCCATGCTGGCTCTCGGCCCGGCTGGCCCATGACACGGGCAGCTCTTCAAAAGCTCCGCTCGCGGGCTTGACCCTGCCGTTGCCGCTGGTGAGGTCGCCTGTCCATATCGCGTCCGCATGACTTGTCGCCGCCATTCGTCACTCTCCTTTTTGTGTCAGCCGCCGAGGGCGCTTGTCGCCGGCCAGGTGGCCCAAACCTGGTCGAGAATGGACTGCGTCTCGGTGTTGTCGCGCAGGTCGTAGACGAACGTCGACAGCTTGTTCACCGTGCACCCGCGCTCGTCGCCTTTCAGCCAGATCAGGTCGTTGGTCAGGAAGAAGGGGCGCTTGCGTGGATCCGTGCTCAGTGTTTCCTGGTCCGCCCCGGTGGCAGCGTCCATGACATGCACGATCGACAAACCATCAGTCCCACGAACGGCGTAGGCGATGCGCGTGCCGTCCGGCGAGATGGCGGGATCGATCCACTTCAAGCCTGACTTTAGCTGCGAAGCGCCGCCGGCTGGGGTCCACGTCCAGAGGTTGCCCTGCTGCTCGTAGTAAAGCTTGTCCGCCACGGGCGACCACACCGCCATGCGCGGCCCTCCCTGCGGTCCCCAACCGGCCGCCGGCGGCGTCAGCGCAAAGGCGGGCCCGCGGCCGGCGACCACGTTGAGGTAGGTGGCTGTGGTTGGACCCTGGTCCCACAGCGCGTAGCCATATCGGCCATCACGGGAGAAGGCGCCGAAACGCGATGCCGTGTCCGCATCCCCGCACGGCTTGCCGAAGGGTGGGTACGGCTGGACCAGCACGTCCCCCGTTTCCCATGAAACATGCAGCGCCGGCGGGGTGGCGCGGGAGACCCACAGCACCTGCGCGAGGTCGGGGGCGACTCCAACCAGCCGGCCGCCGATCCCCAGCGCGAAAACCTGGCCCGACGGCAGCTCGACCACGGCAGGCAGCGGGCTCGTGATGACCACGTGATGCGGATCGAGAATCTCGTCGACGACGATGCCCTTACCGAACGAGCAGAAGTTGTGCGGGCTGGCCACATCGACGTAGTCACGCAGGTATTCGCCTGACCTGCCCTGGATGGCCACCACGGCCACCGGGTCGGTGACCCCCACGTCTCCGACGCAGCTTATGGAGAGCGGCGCCTGGGTTCCCGGGGTCGCCGCAGGCAGATGACCAAACTGGCCGGGGTTCAGCGTGAACAGCGGGCTCGGCGAGGGCGATCCCGCCGGTGACGTCGATGCGGACGGCGATCCCGACGTGACCGCCGGCGGCGGGTTGCCGCACGCCACGGCTACGAGGACCAGCACGATCATGCCGGCTGTCCGGCGCAGCCGGACCACGCCAGCTCGCTCAGGCGGCTTCGAAGTTGTCTCCAGGCGTCAGCGCAGCACGGTGGAGCAATACTGCGGAAACGGGCCCGCCGGGCTGATGCAATTCTTCTGCTGCTGGAACTGAAGCGCCTGGCCGAAGTCCTTGGTCGTGCCGGCGTAGTGGCCACCGTACGTGAAGGCCTTGTCGGCGCCGTTGAAGGCGTACCAGGGGTATGTGCAGAACGTGGCGCCGTAGTTGACCGCGCCGCAGTTCTTGTCGATTTCCGCCTTGCCGCCGTAGTCGCTCACCGCCGACCAGCTCTGAGCGGTGCTGCCATCACCGAAGGTCACGCCCTTGATCTGCAGCGGCTGGAACTGAAGCCAGGTCGGGACGTCGTACGAATAGCAGGGATTCTTCTTGGTGCTGCCGGGGAGGCAGAACTGACCCGCGGGTGTCGTGTAGTTGCCGGTATGGCCGATCTCCCAGACGAGGGAGTTGGGAGCGTCGTTGACAAGGCCCCACCCCAGCGCGTTGCCGAGCTTCTGGACGCTGAATGCCGGCATCAGCGGGCCATCGATCTTGCTGTTCAGGATGATTGTGCCGGCGTGACCTGTCGTCAGGTCCGTGACGGTTATGTGCATGCCGTCCGCGGCCGGAGTGATGAACTGGTGGTCGTTGATGGTGTCGCCGGCATGCATGGTCAGCGGCCCGCCGGTGGCGCTGTCGACCAGCATCGCATTGAATGCCGCCGACTCTGAGGATCCGTGCGGCGAGACTTCCCAAACAGGCGAGCATGCCGTGTAGGTGTTGGCCGAATAGACGACGTTGTAGCCGCCACCCGCGGTGCAGCCGGTTGTGATGCTGTTGGGGTAGAACTGCAGTTCGAGGAAGGCCTGTCCGAAGAGGCTGTTGGTATCGGTCACGGTGCCGCCGATCCAGAAGGTAGGTCCGACCGAATCGACCTGCACTCCGCCGTTCGTCGGCAGCACGACGGTCCACGTCAGGTCCTGCGCCGATCCGGCTTTGTTCGAGAGCGGATCTATCTCCGGCTCGTCGTGGCCGGTGCAGCTCGACGTGTACCAGACGTACTCCTGCGGATGGTGGCCGATGCACAGCGACTGGGACGTGCTGCTGCCTGCCGCGGCGCCGATCGCTCCGGGCCCCATGACGAGGGCCAAAAGGCTTCCGACCACAGCAGCGACGCCAAGAGCGAACTTCCTGCCTCGCATCCTAACCTCCGTGTCCGACATGTCCCCGGATGGCCGTTTCAAGCGCGCGAATCGCGCTTGAGCGGGGAGCTTAGCACGGCACGGTTGAGGGGTCGATCGACCCTCTCGGCGCCGTCCTGGAAATCGCCGGAACGCTCGTCGGGGACAATGCATGCATGAGAGAGGAAGACAGGCTTCGCCGGCTGGCACGCCTTGCGGTCGAGGTCGGCGCGAACGTTCAGCCGGGGCAGCACGTTGTCGTCAGGGGTCGCGTCGAGCATGCGCCGCTGATGCGCGAGGTCGCGCGCGCCGCGTATCAGGCGGGCGCCGCGACGGTCCAACCCAGCTACAGCGACCGGCACTTCGACCGCGCCCTGGTCGAGCTTGGGCCGGAGGAGTCGCTGCAGCTCTCGCCGGCCGGAGACCTGGCGATGATCAGGGACCTTGGAGAACAGAACGGCGCGATGATCGCGATCGTCGGCGACCCGGCGCCCTACCTGCTCAGCGACCTCGACCAGACCCGGGTCGGGAAGCTGAGCCCGGTCGCCGTCCAGGAGATGTACGCCAGGCTGATCGGCGAGCAGCGGATCAACTGGACCATCGTCGCCATGCCGGTTGCCGCCTGGGCCGAGCAGGTCTTCGGCGACCCCGATGTCGAACGGCTGTGGCAGGCGATCGAAAAGGCGGTGCGGCTGGACACGGCGGATCCGGTGGCCGCATGGCGGACCCACATCCAGCGGCTCGACGGCATCGCGCGGGCACTGGACGAGCGCCATTTCACCGCCCTTCACTACCGCGGACCCGGCACCGACCTGACGATCGGCCTACTGCCCGGATCGAGATGGATGTGCGCCAACTTCCACACGTCGTTCGGAGTCGCCCATGTGCCGAACCTCCCGACCGAGGAGGTTTTCACCACCCCCGACCGGCGGCGGGCCGACGGCCGGGTGCGGTCGACCAGGCCTCTTCAGATCGGCGGCACGGGAGTGCACGACCTCGAGCTGGTGTTCAAGGAAGGCCGGATCACGGAGGTCAACGCGAGCGCGGGCGCCGATGTCATCCGCGCGCAGGTGGCGACCGACGAGGGGGCCGCCCACCTTGGGGAGGTCGCCCTGGTCGACGGTTCGTCGGAGGTCGGCAAGCTTGGACTGACCTTCTGCAACACCCTGTTCGACGAGAACGCGACCTGCCATCTCGCTTTCGGCAGTGGGTTTGCGTTCGCCGTGGCCGAGGACGATCGCGCCGACGGCATGAACATGTCGGCGGTCCATACCGATTTCATGGTCGGCGGGCCCGAGGTGGACGTCGACGGAATCGAGAAAGGAGGCGCCTACGTGCCCATTCTCCGCAACGATGAGTTCCAGATCCGGTGACGGCTGACGGCCGGTTGGCACGATGAACCTACCTTTCGACACCCGATTTGCGGCATGGATCACGATCGCGCTCATGCTCATCGTCACACCAGGGCCGGACACGGCGCTGATCATCCGGAATGCTTTGCGGGCAGGAGCGCGTGCTGCCAATCTGTCGGCGCTTGGCATCGGCGTGGGAAGCTCGGTATGGGCGGCCGCCTCCGTGCTTGGCGTCGCGTTTCTCCTGGAGAGCTCGGACCTGGCCTTCACCGTGTTCAAGTTCGCCGGCGCGGCCTACCTCGTCTACCTCGGGCTTCGGAGCCTCGCCGGGACCTTTCGCCCGCCTGTAGACCCCGCCCTCGAGCCGGCTCCGATTCAAACGACGAGGCTCGATTCGCCGACTGCGTTCGCGCAAGGCCTGCTGAACAATCTCCTGAATCCGAAAGCCGGCGCGATCTTCGTGACCGTCATGCCCCAATTCGTGCAGCCGCACGACCCGGTGATCCGCCTCGTCCTCATGGTCGCGTGCTACGACGCGATGGTCGTCGCCTGGCTCTGCATATACGGCCTGGTGCTGAGTCGAGCACGCACCAGCCACCTGGGCACCCGTGTGCGAAAAGGCCTCGAGCGTGTTACGGGGGCGGTGATGATCGGGCTTGGCGTGCGGCTCGCTCTGGAACGTCGCTGAGACCCTTCGTGCCAGGATTCGGTTGATGGCGGTGAGGAATCCAGCCGGCGGCTACACGTTCTTGGAGGCCAAGGGCCGGCCCTTCTCGGGTGGCGCATCGGCTGATCCGGGATTCGACATCGTGCACGCCACGTTCGAGCGTCCTCTTCCGCTCGCCAGGGGCTTGGAGGCGGCGGCGCGCCACGTCACGAGGGCTGGGCGCCTCGTGCAGGCGATCGCCGGGTTCGAGCTGCGGATCCCGAGGCCGCTCAGCGCACACGGATTCGACGAGTTCAACCGCGGGTACATCGAACGCCTCGAGTCCATGGGGCTCGCGGTGGAAGGGCTGATGCCGGCGGCGCGGACGAACGTGGCGCCCGCGCCGAGCGCCGTATCGGAGCCAAGCCTGTACGCGATCTCGTACACCGTCCCGGGGGATCGGAGCCGGCCCGCGTTCGTCATGTCGGGCGTGGCCGAGGAGAGGCAGGGAGATCCCGAGTCGATGCTGGACTCGATCATGTCGGTCCTCTCCTCCCGGCTGACGGAGCTTGGCGTCTCATGGCAGGACGCGACGGTGATCCAGCTCTACGGAATCGACGAGGTGCAGGGGCTCTTGGCCGACAAGGTCCTGCGGCGCCTCGGTCCCGCCGCCGTCCACGGCATCCGCTGGTTCCCTTCGCTGCCGCCGATCGAGGGGCTCAGGCTCGAGATCGACGTCCGATCGGCCGGCATGGAGCTGGTGCTGAGCGCTTAGGCCGCAGAGCCGCGCCGGCTCGCGTCAGAACAGGCCGGTCAGCCAGCGTCGCAGTGGTTTGGGACCGGCCGGCTCCCGGTACGGCGGGAGCAGAGCTTCCACGGCCTCCCGCCCGAGACGGTGCAGCTCGTCGACGCTCTTGCCCTTCGGGTCGATCGGCTCGCCGACGAAGACGCCGATCCTCTTGCCAAGCCAGACGTCTTTCGGACCCGACAGCCCGACCGGGACCACGACGGCGGACGCGCCGACGGCGAAATGGGCAAAACCTTTCTTGAACGGAAGGACCTCACCCTCCCGGGGCCCAAAGTCCCCCTCCGGGAACAACGCCACCGCGCCGCCGAGGTCGAGGCATCGGTTGACCTGCTGGAAGAGGGCTTCGAGGTGCCGCTGCGCCCTGTCGACCGGGATGATGCCGCCGGTCGCCCGGATCAGCGCCCACTCCAGCCGGCGCCTCATCATCCCGGTCGGGTCGGCCAGGAAATGGATGCGTGGCTCGATCGGGAACACCATCGCCAGCGTCAGGGCATCCAGCCAACCGAGATGGTTGGCGATGACGATGTACGTTCCGGTCCGCGGAATCTTCTCGCGACCGTGGATCTCAAAGCGGAACGCGATGCGCAGCGCGGGGACTGCGACCAGGCGCACGATCCGGTAGGTCAGGGTGGCCCGGCGTCCGATGGGCAGTTGATCCGCCGAAGGGATCTTCGCAGCGGCCAGACCGGCCGCGGCGGCCTCCGCCCGGGGAAGCCACCGAAGAGCATTCCAACTGTCCGCCACCGACAGCTGCGTGACGGCGACGAGACCCGCGCCGTGCAGCACGCCCCAGCCATGGTCGCGGGTGAGGTCTGACCCTGGGCCGCCGGCCGGCTTCGGATAGGACATCCACAGGACTCCGCCGGATTTCAACGCTCCGAGGGCAGCACTCGCGTCACGCTCGAGCTGAGATCGATCCGCGGCAAAGAGCTGCACGACGTCGTGGGGTTCGCCCGCCAGTTCGGACACCACCGCGCCGTCGGGCAGCGGCTGCAGGCCGGCGATGTAACCGGGCGGCGCGTTGAGGATGAGCACGCGTTGGCCGGTCTGGATCAGGAGCCTGTGCGCGAGAGCGGATTCCGCCACCTGCGCGCCTATTATCGATGCACCTTTCCACGCTGAGGCGACGAGATGGCGCGGCGGCGACCTGACGAGAGGACTGTCGCTTCGCGCTTCATCCCGAGGAGGCGTTCGAGCTGCGTCAGCGATTGTTCCAGTCGCTGAGGGCTCGTGGTCGCGGGCGGCAGCATGAACATGCCCCTGAAAGTCGCGATCACCAGCGCCGCGGTGGCATCCGGGTCGAGGCCGGCGTCGACCGAGCCCTCAGCCCGTGCATGCCTCAGCAGCCCGCGAAGCGTGGCATGCCAGGTGTCGTTGGTCTCCTTGAAGATCGCTGCGATCGCCGGGTCTCGCGCAGATCGCTGAGCCAGCTCGCCCATCACCGCAAACAGTTCTGGCTCATCACGCACCAGACGGCGCACGCCGCGGAAGTGGGCCGCCAGCTGTGCCCCGGGGGTGCTGCCGGGTTCGAAGGTCGTGCGGAAACGCTCCATCGCGTGGCCGACGACGGCGCGGATCAACGCCTCCTTGGTCCGAAAGTAGTAGTGGAGGGTGGCAACATTCACGCCCACCTCGGCCGCCACGTCACGAGTCCTCAATCCCTCGAAGCCGGCTTCGGCCATCCGCCTGTAAGCGGCCAGCAATAGCTCGTTGCGGCGTGGCTCGGCGTCGGGTGTCGACACTGGGCGGCCTCGTCTAGCCGGCACGGTCGGTTTCAATCAATCACTTGATGGAATAGACTACCGCCGACGAACCGTTCCTGTTTCCAACCAACAGGAGGAGCTGCCCATGAAACAGACAGTATCGGCCCATCGGAGCGCGACGGCGGCCAACCCGGCGAGGCGCAGCGACGTGCCGGGCTTCGTCGACAGGATCGTGCGCCCGCTGACTCGAGTCTTGAACCCGCTGATTATCCGGTTCGCCGGCGGACGGTCGTTTCCGATGTTCTCGGTGCTTCACCACCGCGGACGCTCGTCCGGCCGGGTGTATGCAACCCCGATCAGCGCCATGCCGCGCGGCGAGTTCTTCTGGCTCGGATTGACGTTCGGCGAAGAGGCCGCCTGGGCCCGCAACATCCGCGCGGCGAATGAGTGCGTTGTCCGCTATCGCGGAGTCGATTACCAGCTGGTCGAACCGATGGTGCTGGACACCAGAACGGTCAAGTCGGAGCTGCCCCCGGTCATGCGCTTCGGACTGTCGATGCTGGGCGTGCACAAGGTGTTGAGAATGCGGCCGGTCACCCGGGCGTAGCCGGGGCGAAGAGGTCGGGGACCTGGCGCGGGCGGAGCCGGTTGCCGGCAAGATCATGCACGGATAGGGAACGGATGGCGAGCGGTTAAGCCCCGGCCTCGATGGCGTCCGAGACGACCTCGGCCATGGCAGCGATGAAGTCCGACCTTGTATTAAATGAAGCCGTCCGCCTGAGCTCGATCCGGTGCAGGCGGGCAAAGGCCTGGGCCTCGACGTCGAGGTCGTAAAGGACCTCGAGGTGGTCGGCGACGAAGCCGATCGGGCAGACGAGTACATCGCGAGCTCCGGATGCATCGATCGCCGAGAGCAGGTCCGGGCCGAGCCACGGCTCACCCGTAGTGCTTGCCGACTGGAATGCGAATTCCCACGGCGGCAGCTTCATGCCCTCCTCGACGAACCGGCAGCTCTCGAGCAGCCGGTCGCAGTAGCCGTCGCCCTCGCCCACAATGCGGGCGGGCAGGCTGTGGGCCGTGAAGAACAGGCGCTCCGGCAGGGATTCGGCAAGGCTCTCCGACAGCAGTTGTTGGACGGCCCTGATGAAGGCCGGGTGGTCATGGAATCCCCGCACGAACACTAGCTCGCCGGGCCAGGCCTTCCGCAGTGACCGCTCGTATCCCCCGAGGCTCATCTCGGCGAAGTGGGGCGCGAGCGGAAGGCCGACCAGCCGCTTCACGCCGGCCCTCTCGGCCTCGGCTGCGCCGTCGGCGATGAACGGCGGCGCATGCTTCATGCCCACGAAGACAGGCAGCTCGAGCCGAGCGCCGATGGCTGCGGCCTGGGCGCGTGTGATCGCGCTCAGTGGCGAGTCTCCGATCGCCCGGTACCTGGCCTTCAGCTCCTCGAGAGAGTCGGCCGAGGGTTTGCGCCCGCCCCGGATGTGCGTGTAGTAGTCCTCGATGTTCGCCTCGCTCGCCGGGCTGCCGTACGCCATGCAGATGACGCCGGTTGCCCGATCACGCGACACGCGCCACCTGCCACTCGTGGACGGTCTCGACCAGGAGCTGCAGGTTCTCGAGCGGGGTCGACGGCAGCACTCCATGACCGAGGTTGAAGATGTGGCCGGTCCTCCCCGCCGCGCGACGCAGCACGTCACGAACCCGCTCGCGGACCAGCTCGGGCGGGCCCAACAGAACCGCCGGATCCAGGTTGCCCTGGATGCCACGGTCATGACCGACTCTCCCCCACCCCGCGTCAAGCGGTATCCGCCAGTCGAGCGACACGATGTCGGGTCCCGTCGAGGCGATCGGCTCCAGGAGCGAGGCGGTATCGGTTCCGAAGTGGATGCGCGGGACGTCAAGCGACTTCAGCGCGTCGAACATCGACTTCGTATGCGGCAGCACGCGGGTCTCGTAGTCCTCGACCGCCAGCGCGCCGACCCACGAGTCGAAGAGCTGGACGGCGCTCGCGCCGGCGGCGACCTGCGCTTTGAGGTAGCCGACCATGGTTGCCGAGAGCTTGGCGAGCAGCCTGTCGAACGCCGCCGGCTCCGAGTACATGAACGCTTTCACTTTGGCAAAGTCACGGCTCGGCCGTCCTTCGATCAGGTAGCTGGCCAGAG
>JBGPOC010000046.1:0-10302 GCA_041487825.1 Candidatus Dormibacteraceae bacterium
CAGGATGACTTCCTCGCGGTCCTTGAAGAGGCGTGCGTTGTCGATGGCCACGGCCGCCTGCGCGGCCAGCTCGGTGACCAGGTTTCTGTGATCGGGCGTGAACGCGTGGCCGAGCTGGTAGTTGGCCAGGAAGAGCACGCCGGTGGGCTTGCCGCGCAAAGTGATCGGGACGCAGAGCACGGCGCGCGGGTTGAGCGGGCTGTTGTTCGTGGTGCCCTGCTCCATCGCCTCCATGAACGGCTTGCCGGAGGCCATGACGTCGCGACAGATGTCGCCACCGACGCCCAGGGCGAGCTTCTCAGCTGTGGTGGAGTCGGTTCCGAATCCGCCTTTGAGGATGAGCTTGCCGGATTCATCGAGCGCGAGGCAGCCGATCTGCGCGCTCGATGCCTTCGCCGCGCCGGCCAGCACCTGTTGCAGCACCTGGTTCAGGTCGAGGGTGGAGGTCGCCGCCTGGAGCGCCTCCTGCAGATTGCGCAACTCCCAGATGCTTCGCTGGTTGTTGTCGTAGAGCTCCGCGTTTCTGACCGCGACCACACCCTGGTTGCCCAGGGTCGCCAGGACGCGCTGATCGTCGGGCGTCCAGGCGCGCTTCTTGACGTCGAAGACCGACAGGGTCCCCCAGAGCCGCCCATCCTCCAGCATCGGCATGCAGATCGCGGCCTGCAGTCCGTAATGGACGAGGTCGGGCGGTGACTGGAGCTCGGCACTCTGACTGATGTCTTGCACCGCGGTCGGCTGACCGCTGAGCATCACCGCGCCGATGATGCCCTGACCGTTCTGGACGACCAGATCGTCCACGGTCGAGGGCAGGCCGAGCGACATGATCGTGGCCTGGCTGCCGTCCGCGGTCGTGCGGGTGATGAGCCCGGCGCTGGCCATCGTCACCCGCACGGCGGTCTCCAGGGTCTTCTGCTCCAGGACCTTGGGGCCCTGGGTCACGGTGGTCAGGGCTTGTGACACCTCTCCGAGGGCGTCTAGGGCCGTGTCGAGCTTAGAGGCCTGGCCGGTGACGACCTGGAGGATCCGGGAATTCTCCACGGCAACGCCTGCCATCGACCCCAGCTCGTCAAGCGCCGCCACATCGCGCTGGTTGAACCCGGCCGTCCCGGTACGACCGAGGCAGATGGCGCCGAACACGCCGTCTTTGCCGCGGATCGGCGTCAGTGCCTCATTGGTCGTGCCCCCATCCGAGCTGGGGGCCAACCCGCTGAAGAGGCCTTCGTCGGCCGTGATCAGGCTGCGGAGAACCGTCTCCCCGTCGCGCACCCGTGCCATTGGCCCGGCGATAGGAACGGGAGGGTCGGTGGTGCCGAGGAACACGTAGGTGCCATCGGGCTGGAACAGCACGATGCTCCCCGCGTCATACCGAATGACCTGCTTGCCCTTGTCTAAGACCAGCTCTAGGACCTCCTTCATGGACTTGCCGGAAGCCTCCTTGACGAGCTCGTTCATGAGCGAATACCGGGCGGACTCCTTGCGCGAGAGGGCTACCGCGTGTGCGCTGGCCAGCTGCGCCCCGGCGCGCAGCGTCAGGGTCCGGGCCAGCCTGCGATCGTCGTCGGTGAATCCCCCCGGCTTGTTGCCCAGAAGGACAAAGCCGCCGATGTGTTCCCCGATCGGCATCGGCACCGCCATCAGGCTGTCGACGCGGAGATCGTCCGGAAGGTAGTTTGCGAGCTCCAGGAGGCCGCTCTCATCACGCCCGACGAACTCCATGCCGGCTTCGATCGCCGACATCAGCGGGCCGGCGCCGCCTGCGCCCCGGTTGACAGGCTGAGGGTGAAGGCGCTCGAGGCCGATGCCGGGCGGTTGGGGGACGAACTGTCTGCCGTCGGGAGAGGCGAGGAAATAGCACGCGAATGCGGACCCGATCTGGCGGGCGATGTTCGAGGTGAGGGCGGCCACGTCACCGGGCTGGGCCGCCCCGTCGGCGTCGGAGGTCGCCGCCAGGAACGCGCGGTGCTTCTCCTCGAGCTGCTCGTTCAGCCTCTTCATCCCGTCGAGCTGGCGGCGCAACGTGTCGGTGAAGCTCCGATAGGCGAGGCTTCCTGCGAAGCCGCCGAGGCCTAGAAGCAGAATGCCGGCGAGGTCGACCAGGTTGAAGTGGGGGGTGAGAATCGAAACGATCAATGCGGCCGCGCCCAGCGGAGCAGCCACCTGCCAGAGCCGGTTGAGCGCACCGGCCAGGAGCGCGAGAAGGCCCGCGACCGCAGCGAGCAGAGCAGCCTCGGCCACGCGATCGCTGACGTTCAGGGTGGCGCCGGCGAGGATCAGGATCGCCGTGGCGGCGGAAAGGGCGATCCGAAGGGCGAAGGTCGCTCGATCGGAATTCATGGGGCGCGGCTAAGTCTAGAAGCGATGCGCGGGTTCGAACCATATGGTCGGCGAGTGTGGCGCCCGGGCGGAGGGGAGCCCGACTGGGTGCTCTCCTACACTTCTGTACAAGTGACAAGGTGACGGTTTCAGAGCTGTTGCGGATCGCCGACCACCTCGATCCCCCGGCCCGGGAGATGGTCAAGAGGGCGTACGAGCGCGCTGCCAGCGCGCACACCGGGCAGCGGCGGCTGTCCGGGGAGGACTACGTCAACCACCCTCTTGAGGTCGCGGCGATCCTGGCCGACCTCGAGCTGGATGCGGAGACGATCGCTGCGGCCCTGCTCCACGACACGGTGGAGGACACGGCTCTAACCGCCGAGGAGGTGGAGCAGGAGTTCGGTCCGGGCGTGGCTCGACTGGTCGAGGGCGTCACCAAGCTCGGACGAATCTCGCTGCGCTCCGACCAGCAGCAGCAGGCGGAGAACATCCGGAAGATGATGGTCGCGATGGCGGAGGACCTGCGGGTCGTCCTCATCAAGCTCGCCGACCGCCTTCACAACATGCGAACCCTCGATCCGCTGCCCGATGTCAAGCGGCGCAAGATCTCGCGCGAGACACTGGACATCTACGCGCCACTGGCGCACCGGCTCGGCATCGGCCAGGTCAAGTGGGAGCTCGAGGACCTGGCCTTCCGGTACCTGGAGCCGGAAGCCTATGACGACGTCGCCAAGCGAATCTTTCGCAAGCGAAACGAGCGCGAGGCGCTCGTCTCGGACCTCCGGGAGATTCTCGCCCGCGAGCTCGAGGGTGTGGGAATCCGGGCGGAGATCACCGGCCGGCCGAAGCACATCTACTCGGTCTGGCAAAAGATGACGAGGGAGAACAAGGACTTCACCGAGATCTACGACCTGTCAGCGATTCGAGTGCAGGTGGACACGGTGCGTGACTGCTACGGCGTCCTCGGCGTGGTGCACTCGCTCTGGAAACCCGTTCCAGGCCGGTTCAAGGACTACGTCGCAATGCCGAAGTCGAACGGCTATCAGTCGCTTCACACCACGGTAATCACACACACCGGGGAGCCGATCGAGATCCAGATTCGCACGCACGAGATGCACCGCATCGCTGAGTTCGGCGTGGCCGCGCATTGGACGTACAAAGAGGGTGGCAAGGACGCGAGCTTCGACCAGAAGCTGTCCTGGCTGAGAAGCCTTCTCGAGTGGCAGAACGAGGTGGGGGATGCCGAGTCGTTCCTCGACACCGTCAAGGTCGACCTCTTCCAGGACGAGGTCTATGTCTTCACGCCCAAGGGAGACGTCCTGAACCTGCCCGCCGATTCGACGCCTGTCGACTTCGCGTATCGCATTCACACCGAGGTCGGGCATCGATGTATCGGGGCCAAGGCCAACGGGAGGATGGTGCCGCTCGACTACGCGCTCAAGAACGGCGAGATCGTCGAGATCTTGACGTCCAAGGCGCCGCATGGGCCGAGCCGCGACTGGCTCAACTTCGTCAAGAGCGCGTCAGCCAAGGAGCGCATTCGCAAGTGGTTCAAGAGCCAGCGGCGCGAGGAGAACGTGGCCAAGGGCCGTGACCTGCTCGACAAAGAGCTCCACCGGATGCACCGGCTGAGCCTCGCGGACCTACCCGATGCAAAACTGCTCGAGATCTCCAACCTCCACAAGTACAACGCCGTCGACGACTTCCTCGCGGCCATCGGTTACGGCGACCTGTCGCCGCACGCGGTCGTGATGCGCATGGGGCTCAGCACGGACGGCGCCGGAGGCGATCTCCACTCGATTCCGCTCATACCCAACGTTCAACCGACGCCGCGCGTGCTGGTGCGTGGCGAGAAGGGCATCCTGACCAAGATCGCGCCCTGCTGCCAGCCGGTGCCGGGCGATGCGATCGCCGGCTACACGACTCGCGGGCGTGGCGTGACCGTGCACCGCGCCGACTGCATCAACGCCGTCAACGCTCAAGATCGTGCCCGCGTGGTGCCGGTGGACTGGGATGCGGAGGCGACGCACCTCTATCCCGTCGACATCAAGATCGAGGCGTGGGACCGGCAGGGTCTCCTGCGAGACATCGCCACGGTCGTGGCGGAAAACCGGGTCAACATGTCCGCCCTGGAGGTGCATGTCTACGACGACAAGACGGCGGTGGTGTCCGCCACGGTCGAGATCGACTCCCTTGCGCAGCTGTCGCGGGTGATGGAGAAGCTCGAGGGCGTGAAGGACGTCCATACGGTGGCGCGCGAGGCGTCTTGAGCATCCGTGTCGAGGCGACCGCTGACGCGCGGTTCGGAACCAACTCCTACCTGGTCATGGACGACGAGACCAAGGATGCGGTCATCATCGACGCGAACTTCGAGCCGGGCCAAGTTGTTGAAGTAGCGCGCACGGTCGGAGCGAAGGTCAAGGCCGTGCTCCTGACCCACACGGATGTCGACCACATCGCTGGGCTCCCGGCGCTGCTCCAGGAGCTGGGCCAGGTGCCGGTTGCCGTTCATGACGCGGAGCGGGAGGTTCTAACCGGGGGCACGCCCCTTCGCGCCGAGTTCCCGGTCGAGCCCCCTCGATTCGACAATGTCGTCAGCCTTGGCGAGCAGGACCATTACCGTGCCGGCTCGCTCGAGTTCGAGGTGCTGCACACCCCCGGCCACAGCCCCGGCGGAGTGACGCTCAAGATCGGAGACATGCTCTTCACGGGCGACGCGTTGTTCGCCGGCTCCATCGGGCGCTCGGACTTCAAGAACTCGGACGGGGAGGCGCTCCTGGAGGGAATTCGCACCAGGTTGTTGATCCAGCCTGACGAGTCTGTCGTCTACAGCGGCCACGGCCCCGCGACCACGATCGGCCGGGAACGGCGCACAAACCCATTCCTTCAAGAATGAGAGAGAACCCGGATGGTTCCCTCTCATCGCGCGTGCGGCTTCGCCGCAGGCGCTGCTCTCTTTCCGGTATATGGATGGGCTTAATTCAAGACTAGATTCTCCCCGCCACGACTGGAGTTGAAGAAACAAAGTGATGGCCGGGGGGACCCGGGCCAACCCGGCCGCGCCAGCCTTTGGTCGACTTGCCTGCGCCGGTTCTAGTGCTTGATGGCGAGTACGACCAGCAGCGCCGGGCCCAAGAGGATCAGCCACAGCGTCGGGAAGACGCAGCCGACGGTCGGGAGCAGGATCTTCAACGAGGCGCGCGCGGCCTCGGCGCGTATATGTAGGCGGCGCTTGACGCGCATCTGGGCCGAGTGGGCCGCGATCGTGCGGGCGATCGGGACGCCGGTGCGCTCCGCGTGGATGATCGAGCGAACCAGGGCGACGAAGTCATCTACGCCCGTCGCCTGAGCCATTTCCTCCAGGGCCTCAGCGCGCGGCCTGCCGAGCTCGATCTCGCGCAACGCGCGCGCCACGAGAAGGGTGAGTGGACCCTCCTGGTGTCGCACCAGCTGCTCGAGCGCTCGATCCAGGCCGAGGCCCGCCTCCATGCTGATGGCGACCACGTCGAGCGCGTTTGGGAGTGCGCTTTCAAGCTCCGCCCGGCGCTGGCGTACGAGCTGGTCCAGCCACAGGACCGGCAGGTAGAAGCCAAACCCGGCGCCTGCCAACAGGGCGATGGCGAGCGCCGCCGGCGAGCCGATCAAGACGCCGAGCGCCACACCCAGAGTGCCGAGGGCGGCCGCACCCGCGATTCGAAGCGTCTGGAGGCCGGCGGGGTCGAGGCCGAACGGCGCGCCGACAAAGTCGAGGTTGCGCCGGAAGTTGGCGGCCTGCGTCGCCGGGGTGAGGCGAATCACTTGCTTCGCAAGCCATTTGCGTAGGGGGAGCAGCAGGCGCTCGCCAAGCGGTCTCTCGAGCTCGAGGGCGATGGCGCTCTGACCGAGCCCGATCTCCTGGCGCGCGAGCCGCTGGCGCGCCAGGGTGGCCGGATCGCCTGTTCGAGCGCCGCGGATGCCGACCGCGATCAACCACACCCCGGCCGCCGCCAGCAGGCCGACCACGATGGGCAGGGCGTTCATGCGATCTTCGTGATCCGGCGGATGATCACGTTCCCGATGACGAGCAGGCCAGCGGCAAGGCCGAGCATCACCCAGCCGAGAGGGTTGATGAACATCGGCCGGAAGTAATCGGGCACCAGGAAATAGAGGAGAGCCGCAGCCGCCACCGGAAGCAGCGTGATGATCAGGCTCGAGGCACGGGATTGGGCCGTCGCCGCGAGCACCTCCTCCCGCATCTCGAACCGCTGCCTCATCGTGTCGGCGAGCGTGGTGAGGATCGCCGGCAGGTCTCCGCCGACCGCGTGCTGGATCGTGATCACCATGACCAGCAGCCGGAGGTCGGTGCTGCCCATGCGTTTGACCATGTTGGTCAGGGCGCTGTCGACCGATGCTCCCAGCTCGATCTCGCGACGGGCAAGGCCGAATTCCTCCGACAACGGCGGGCCGGCGTTGTCGGTCACCGCGCTCAGCGCCTGTGCCACCGACTGCCCCGCCTTCATGGAGTTCGCGATCAGCTCCATCGCTCGCGGCAGGCCCGCCTCGAACGTGCTGAGCCGGCGGCCCCGGCGATTGCGCAGGTACAGCGCAGGCAGCACGTAGCCGACCACGGCCAGGACCGGGACGGCCATGTTGACGCCGAATCGCAGGAATGCCACCAGAGCAAATGCGAGCGCTACGACGACCTGGAGCAGCCGGAACTCGTACGGGCGCAGCTGCAGGTCTGCGCTCGCAAGGTCCGCGGCCAGCGGGTTGGTGGTCTGGTTGGCGGCAATCCAGACCGGTGTCCCAGTGGGTTCGAACCGCCGGCGCAGCTGCTCGCGGACGTCGGCGAGCGTTCGATATGTGACCCTGGCGGTCTGGCCGGCGTCACCGGCCGCGACGGCGCTGTCTCGACTGACGATCCCGTACATGACCAGGGCCACTCCGGCAGCGGCGGCCAGGGCGACGACAACGATGATTACCGGCATCGATCAGGACGTCGTGAAGTGCCACTTTTGATTGACGTCTTTCGGTCCCACTCCGCCCGCGGAGGCGACGCTCGGGCAGTTCGGATCTCGAGAGGTGGGCGTTGCGCCATAGTCCGTGAACGATTCCAGCTCGTATTTGAGGACGGCGTTGTTGAGAAGCCAGAACAGGTACTCGGCGTCGCACGCAGTCACCAGGACGGTCAGGCTGCTGGTCAGCTCGCCAGACCCCGACTGGCCGTTGGCCGTCGCGGGCCCCACCCTGATCACGTTGAGATCCTTGAACACCGTCCGCACGACCGGGAGGTTGGGCCCTGGACCGAAGGCGGAGGTGCTGATGGTGGCCAGGACCGTGATCCGGTCGCCGACCTGGATGTAGCCGGCCACACCGGCCTGCTCCGAGGTGGGAACCGTGACCGCGACGTAGCCGGAGGGTATGGGCAGGAACGTGGCGTCACCGGTGCTCAGCTGGTCCGGAGTCTGGGTGATGAGATTGGCGGTGACCGGCGACCCTGCGGGGATCTCGACACGAGCTCCCTTGCCCGCGACGTTGGCGACGGCCGTGAACGATTCGGGCGGCATCGGGGTTATCGTCCGCAGCTCCAGGTCCGAGGCCTGGATCCGTGTTCGCGCCGCGATAGTGTTCCTGGCGACGACCACCTTGGTACCGGTCGACGACGACGACAGCAGGGGAAGGCTCGCCACCGCGGCAGCGGTTCCAAACGCCAGAACCGCGAGGATCGCACCGACGACGATGTATATCCGGCCGCGTCGCGGCCGGCCGATTCCGGCTCCAGAGATCGACATCTATGTGCTCACAGGCTCACACGATGCGCCGAATACCGCAACTTCACTCGACCAGCACCGCCTCGACGAGGGCGGTGCTGATCCCGTAATCCCCTCCGACGGCCGTCGAGCCCGCTGCACCGGAGACTGAAATAGCGCCGCACCTCAGGGTGCCCGCGATCGTGCTGCTGCCGTTCACGTTGTCGGTGCAGGTGCCGGGCCAGAATATCGACCCCAACAACCACGCGTCGGCGGCTGCGCCCTTGATGGATATCTGGCCGCTGTTGCTCGCCGGCGCCCAGATCAGCACGCTCCAGCAGGCGCGGTCGCCGGTGGCGCACCAGGCGGAGGCGGGGCAGCTTGCGGCGTCGGACGCTGGGGCGCTCGGACAAGGAGCCGCGAACCAGGTCAGGTTGTTGGGGGAGTCGGCGGCTACGTTGGGGGGGCATGCGGACAGCGAGCAAGGCGTCGATCCGAAGTTGCATGCCCCCGCGCAGGCAGCGCCGCCGCCCGGGCTGCAGTCACCCGAGGAGAACCCGGCCTGGTTGACGAACTCGAGGGTCGTGTCGCGCGCGAGGAGAGTCCCGCCATTGAGGCAGACACCGCCTCCGCCTGCGAAGCCGGAGCCGTTGAAGTAATAGAAGCCCGGGTCGAGCACCGCCCCCGCGTTCGCCGCCGCCGGCTTGAACGCCGCGATCACGAGTGACCACGAGGTCTGCACGCTGCTCGTGACGGTCTCGCTCGCCACGGCGGCGGGCAGGTCGAGCCTGTACTCCGCCGCGAAGCCGTTCGGCACGTCGGTGGCCAGGCTGGTCCAACCCGCCGCTGCGGTGACGGTCTGGCCCGCCTGCGTGTTGAAGCCGTCAGACGTGATCACGAGCTCGTTGGCGACCGACGTGGCAGCGCCCGTCGCGACGGTGGCCGTCAGCTGGTTGGCGGGGGTGACGAACGTCCCGGTGGTGTCAAGCGGAGCGACGGCCGCGTTCGACCACTCGGTGATCTGCGCCACCGAATTGATGTTGGCGGGATTGATCGTGAACGTGGCGCTGGTGATCCCTCCGGGGTTGTTCGGGTAGTACCAGATCTCGCTGCGACCCTCGCCCGCCTGGCTGGCGAAGTCTGCGGCAATCCAACCCGCCGACGCGGTGAACCGGTTCGGAGTGGCGTCGGAGCGCACGTCCGCAACCAACAGGGTGCCGACCTGGCTGGCCGTCGCGAGGGTCGGAATCACAAAGTGCCTGCTGACGGCGGTCTCCGGCCCGACCTGGACGTTGGAGATGCCGCCGCTGAAGCTCGCCATGTTCAGGTAGCCGTAGCAGCTGGGTTTGAAGTGGTAAACCCCGCTCAGGTCGGGCTGGGGAGCAGGAGTTCCCGGGAGGCCCGTGGCGACGGTGGTGGCGCCGACCTTGATCAGGGTCGCGTAGACGCCGGCCGCCGAGCAGGGCGCGCCGCTGTTGCCCTGCAGCGTCGCGATCGCGGACGCGTCGGTGTTCGGCTCCGGCGGCAGCGCGGTGGAGAGCGGCGCCACCGGCTGGGGTGCGACGCCCGCGGCGCATGGGTTTGGGTTGACCGTGGCGTCGCCCCCGGAAAGGAATGCGTTCGTCCCGCTCGTCCCGCACGCCACCGGGACGTGTCCAGAAATCTCAGAACCGTCAGAGCAGATCGCGTTCGTGCTGCCGGTGCTCGCGCCGGGGCTGCACGAGCCGCCGACCCCGGACCAGCTCTGGCCTGCGGTGTAAACGGAGACATCTCCGAGGTCCGAGTAGGTGCCCGACGCGGCGTCGAAGCGCATGTGTGCGTACAGGGCGCAGCCACCGCTCAGGGAGATGGCGTTCTGCGCGATCACAGACCCGGCGATGTTCACCTGCCCACCGGTGCAGGACAGGGTCGTGGCGGAGAGGGCCGTCGAGGAACCCGCAAGCTGCTGGCCCACGGCGCGGCGCACCACGGTGGTGTTGGCCTGGCCGAGCTGGGTGCCGAACGAGATGGGAAGGGTCAGCGTGAGAATCACCTCGACCTGCTGCTGCTGCGCGCGATAGGGGTAGTGGATGGTCTCGCTCAGCCCGCCCGCGAACGTGTCGGTGCCGGTGTAGGGCGTCGCGCACGTGCCGACGGCGACGTTGAGCGTGCCTGTGCGCGCCCGCTGGGTGGCGATGAAGTTGTCGGCCTCGGTGATGACCGTGGTCGCGCTCCCGGCGCTGCAGCCGACCCCGATCTTCATGGCGGAGTCGAGCGC
>JBGPOC010000047.1:0-10283 GCA_041487825.1 Candidatus Dormibacteraceae bacterium
GAACGCTTGGCGGAGATCGAGGAGATAGTGCCGATGACCGTCGCCTGTCTGCCGTCCACGAGGTTCGCGACCGCGGTCGGTTCGCCGTACTCGTCCCATCCGAAGGGCAGGCTGAGAAGCAGGTCGCGAACGGTGACGATGCCAAGCCTCGCGAGACGCGCCGAATCGGCGGGGCCCACCTTGGGCAGCTCGGTGACCGCGGAGGTCAGTCCGATGGCCACCTAGAAGTTGGAGGTCTTGAGGCTGTCAGGCACGGCGGACACGCTCGCGCGCCTCGATCGTCGTCGCGTAGACGAGCTGCACTGCAAGCGCAACGACGACCACGAACGCCAGGCCGTTGACGTGGATGTGGCTCAGGGTGAACCAGCCCAGCGCGAGGATCGCAACGCTGACCGCGGTCTGCGCCCAATCCCCGACGAACAGTCCGACGACCTCGGTGGCAGCGGCTCGGACGAACCTCATGCCGGCACCGGGCGTGGTCGGGTTATCAGCGCCACCGCCACGCGCGAAGCGCCGAAGTAGATCGCTGCAATGCCGAGCACCGAGACGAAGTCGAGCGGCCACACGGCACCCATGCCTTCGGCAACCCAGAAGGTGCCAAGGCTGGTCAGGATGACGCCGACCGCGTACTTCATAGTGTTCTCCGGCACCTGGGCGAGTGGCTTCCGCACCACCACCCCGATCGCCGCCACCACGATCATGGCAAGCAGTCCGCCGGCGACCGCGATGTGAATGCCGCCGCTGGTGCCGCCGACCGCCACCACGATGAAGACGACCTCAAGGCCCTCGAGGAAGACACCCTTCATGGCGATCGTGAAGCCAACCCAATCCTGGCGGGCCGCGGTCCCCTGGATCTCGCTTACCGTCTCCGCGTACGACTTGGCCTCGTCGTGCAACGCGATGACGCCCGCGGACCTCAGGACCGCCTTGTGCAGCCACCTGAGTCCGAAAAGAACGATCAGCGTTCCGATGACCAGCTTCAGCGTCGTCTCCGGAACCTTCGCCACGATCAGCTGCCCGAAGATCGCGACCAGGATCGCAAGCGCAACCAGCGCTGCAAGCGTGCCGTAGAGCGGCGAGCGCCAGCCTCGGGTGAGACCGACCGCAAGCACTATCGTGAGCGCCTCGACCGACTCAACGGCCGAACCGAGGAACGCCGCTCCGAATGTCAGCACCTGCGCGTACACGGCTTCAGAGAGCTTAATGGACGGATGAAGCCCGGACTGTTTGCGGACGACTCGATAACGCGCCGGGTGAATCGCGAGAACGTCCTGTTGCTCGGAGGCGGGCGAGCACTGCTCATGCAGCTCGCCCATCCGAAGGTCGCCGCGGGAGTGGACGAGCACTCCGACTTCCGCAAGCATCCCATTCGGCGGTTGCGCCGGACGATCCTGATGACGATGGCGATCGTGTTTGGCGATCGCGACACGGCGCTCGCAGCGGCGCGCGCCGTGAACCTGGTCCACGCCCGCGTGAAAGGACGCGGCTATCGGGCCCTCGATCCGGACCTGCTCCTGTGGGTGCACGCGACACTGATGGACAGCGCGCTCGTCACCTACGAGACGTTCGTCCAACCGCTACTTCCGCGCGAGCGCGAAGACTTCTACCAGGAGTTCAAGGTCGTGGGCGAGCTGCTCAGGATTCCGCGAGATCGGTTTCCCAACACACTGCGCGACTTCGACGCGTACCTGGAAGCCATGATCGAAATCGGCCCCATCCACGTCGATCGGCGAGCACGAGACCTGGCGCGCCTGGTGCTCCGGCCGCCCGTACGCCTGTTGCCGGGTCCCGCCATGATCCCTTTCGAAGTCGTGACCACTGGACTGCTGCCGGCCGCGTTGCGCTCGCAGTATGGCCTGGCGTGGGGATCGGGGCGGCAGCGTGCTTTCAGGCTCGCCGTCCGCGCCGTGCCTCGCCTCGTCGCGCTCACCCCGCCGGTGCTGCGCGTGTGGCCGCTGCCGGGCCACAACGTGAAGCTAGCGCGGCAGAACGTGAGGCTAGCGCGGCAGGGTTGGCCGGGGTCCCCCCGGCCATGACTTTGTGTTTCCGCCCACCAAGCGTGGTGTGGAGCAACTAATCCTCAAACAGATCCCATCGATATGCCGGAAAGAGAGCAGCGCCTGCGGCGAAGCCGCACGCGCGATGAGAGGGAACCATCCGGGTTCCCTCTCATAAGGCGGGTCGAAGACCCGCCGTCTTACTTCTTGATGTAAACCAGGCCCAGGGCTTTCGGGCCCGTGTGAGTGCCGAGCACGCAGCCGATCTCTCCGATCGGGATCTCGGTGTCGGGGAGCTCCTTGCGCAGTCCGGCGGCGATCTGCTCCGCCTCCTCAGGTGCCTGCGCATGCATCACAGCGACGTGTTCCACCGGCAGGTCACCGCGGAAGAACTCGATCATGCGCGGGATCGCACGCGAGCGCGTGCGCACGCGGTCAACCGACTTGATCTCGCGATCCTTCACCAACAGCAGCGGCTTGAGGTCGAGCATCGTCCCGATCATGGCCTGCGCCCGGCTCACCCTCCCACCCATCTCGATGAAGCGCAGCGTGTCGAGAAGGGCGAGGACGCGGCACTTCGGCACCCGCAGCTTCACGGCCGCGGTGGCTTCCTCCAGGCTCGCAGATTCGGCCGCGGTGCGGCACAGGAATGCCATCGGCATGGTGACCGTCTCGCTGTCGACGACGTTGACGGTGAAGCCCTCGACCGATTGGGCGCCAACCCGCGCCGCTTCCGCGGTCGCTGACAGCTGAGCGCCGATATGGATCGAGATGCAGCTCTCGTAATCCTTCGACAGACGGGTGAAGACCTCCGCGAACTCTCCGGGCGACGGGGCTGAGGTCGTGGGCAGCTTGGTCGAGGAGGCGAGCCTTCGGAAGAATTCCTCGTCCGTCATGTCGATGCGATCGCGGAAGGTCTCGCTACCGAACAGCACCTTCAGAGGGACGACCTCGATTCCGTATCGGTCGCGCCATTCGTCGGGCAGGTCCGCGGTGGAGTCGGTGACCACCGCGAAACGCCGCTTCACAGCCACCGCGATTACTCGACCGACAGGATGAACGGATAGTGCTGCTGGCCGCCCTGCTGGACCTCGACCTCCAGGCTTGGGAAGCTGGACCGGATCGCGGACTGCAGCCTCTCCAGCTCGGCCTCGCTGGCATCCTCCCCCCGGTAAACCGTCACGAGCTCGTACTGGCCGGGCCCGAGCTTGCCCAGGGCCTTGTTGACGACCTCGGCGTAATCGGTCCCTGCGAACTCGAGCTTCTCGTTGATGAGCCCGATCACGTCGCCCTTCTTGACTTTGAGTCCGTTCGACCGCGTGTCGCGCACGGCATGCGTGACCTCGATGGTCTGCACGCGCTCGGCCTCGGCCTTCATCGCGGCGACGTTCTCGTTGCCGGGGCGCTCAGCCCGAAAGGCGACGACCGCCGCCACCCCCTCGGGCACGCTGCGGGTCTCAACGACGTGGACCTTTTTCGTGGTCAGCCCGGACACCTGTTTGGCGGCGAGGATGACATTGCGGTTGTTCGGAAGCAGGATGACCTCCTGGTAGGGGACGGCCTCGATCGCCACCAGCATGTCCTGCGTGCTCGGATTCATCGTCTGGCCGCCCTCAACGATCGCATCTACGCCAAGCCCACGGAAGATCTCCACCAGGCCGATGCCTGCCACCACCGCAACCAGCCCGACTCCGTTCGGGCGAAGAGGCTTGGCCGCGGCGGCCTCGCTCTCGAGAATCCTTCTGTGCTGCGTGGACATGTCCCCGACATTGAGCTTGAGCACCTTGCCGTACCCGCCCGCGAGCGTGATCACGCGAGTGGGGTCGTCGGTGTGGACGTGGACCTTGACCAGTTCGGGCTCGCCCACCACCAGCACCGAGTTGCCGAGGGCCTCGATCTGGTCGCGGATCACGTCCACGTCGAGGCCGAGACCTTCGATCAGGAACTCGGTGCAGTAACCCCAACCCCCTTCAGGCAGGTCGAGCGCCGCCTGCGCGGGCTGCGCTTTGGTGGTGGCCTGGGTCGGCACCGCAAAGCTCGACTCCTCCACGGTCTTCAGCATCCCTTCGAGGATGATCTGCAAGCCGAACCCGCCTGCGTCCACCACGCCCGCGTCGCGGAGGATCTGCAGCTGGCTCGGCGTCTTCAGCACGGCGTCTCGAGCTCCTGCGGCGGCGGCCGCGATCACGCTCGGGACCGACGCATCCGGGCTCGCGGCTGCAGCGGTGGCCGACCGGCCCGCCTCTCGCGCCACGGTGAGGATCGTCCCCTCGGTCGGCTTGTTGACAGCCCTGTAGGCGGCATTCGCCGCCTCCTCGAAGGCCGCCGCCAGCTCGCGGGGCGTCAGCGAACTCTTGCCCTCGACCGCCCGGGCGAAGCCGCGGAAGATCTGCGACAGGATCACACCGGAGTTGCCTCGCGCGCCCATGAGGCTGCCGTGCGAGGCGAGCTTGGCGATCTTGCTCACCTCGGCCGCGCTCGAGTCTTTGATGTCCTCGACGGCCGACTGCAAGGTGAGGAGCATGTTCGTGCCGGTGTCGCCGTCCGGAACAGGGAACACGTTGAGGCGATTCGCCTCCTCGTGGTTGGCCGCCAGCCAGCTCAAGCTGCCCAGGAGCGCCCGCTTGAACAGTGGTCCATCCACCCCTGTGGACCTATTCGAAGCCATGGCTCAGCGCGGTTCTTCCCTAACGCCCTGGACGTTCACGTTAACCTCCACGACCGGCACGTCGACCGACCGTTCGACCGCGAACTTGACCGTCTCCTGCAGGTTGTGGGCAACCTCCGAGATCCGGATTCCGTACTGGACGATCACGTAGACGTCGATCACGAGTCCGGCGTCGAGCTCGACCACTACCACGCCTCGATCGACGTTTCCCCGGTGAAGCAGCTCCGCGACCCCGTCGCGAAGGCCGCGCGCAGCCATCCCTTTGATGCCGTAGCACCCCAGCGCCGCATGGCCGGCGATCGCGGCGACCGCCGAAGGAAAGACCTCCACGCGGCCCCACTGCCGGGCTTCGCCGAGTGCGGTCGGAGTCTTCGAGGCCATGGAAAGCCCATGGTACAATTCGGTCGCCCTGCCGGGGATTCTGACCGGGCAGGTTCTCAGGATCCGTCAACCCCAATCGGAAGGTGCCTCATGGCCAAGCGTTGCGCGATTTGCGGCAAAGAGCCGCAGTACGGACATCACGTCAGTCACGCCAAAAACCGGGTCAACCGGAGGTTCATGCCCAACCTCCAGATGGGCCGTGTGACCGTCGCCGGCAAGCCGGTCCGAGCGCGGGTTTGCACGCGCTGCCTCCGCACCTACTCGGCTTAGGAGAGCGCTGAGCGACAGCAGCTTCCTCGGTCTTGGCCTGGCCGTCTTCGTGCTGGCCTTCGCCGTTCAGTACGGCCTTTATCACCGCCTGTTGCGCAAGGCCCTGCGGTCAAACGAGCCCGGGCTTGTGATGTCCGCCCTGAAGCGGTGGCTCAAGATCGCGATCGCCTGGCAGCTTCTGGTCCTCGGTGGATGCGCCCTCTACCTCGTGGTCCTCAACTCCGGGCACGCCCGCGGGGTGGCATGGATCTCACCCGCCATCGGAGCTGCTTTCGGCACCGCCCTGCCGCTGCAGCTCGTGGTGATGGCCATCATGCGCTCGGCCCGCACGCGCTAACCGCCCATCGATATGGCACCGCTAGGCGAGGTCGAGGCCGTGCACCTCGCCCAGGCGCCGGAGATCCTTGCCCAGGGTCGCCCATATGCGCTCTTGCGCCTCGTCGCCGGGTATGAGGCTGGAGGGATCGTTGATGTCGGCGGCAAGGTCAGGACGTTCGACCATCTCCGCGAAGAACAGTGTCCAGGCCCTCGGCACCACCTCGCGAATGGCGTAACCACCCCCTCCGAGCGCGAGCCATCGGCCGTCGCACAGCTCGTGGGCCAGCTCGTGAAAGACCCGGCCGACGCGCGGCCAGATCCGAGTCGTAGCCGCGAGGTGGGCAAGCGGGTCGAGATAGTGGGTGTCGCAGCCGTCCTGGGTCACCAGCACCGTCGGCTTGAACCTTCGCAGGAGCGCCGGAACCAGCTTCTCGAAACCCTCGAGCCACGGCTCATCCCAGGTGAACGGAGCAAATGGCAGGTTCGCAGCAGTTCCTCGTCCAGGACCCGACCCGCAATCCTCTGGGAAGCCGGTCCCCGGAAAGAGGTAGCGACCGCTCTCGTGAAGGCTGATCGTCAGGACGTCGGGATCGCTGTAGAACACGCCCTCGACACCGTCGCCGTGGTGAACGTCGACGTCCACGTATGCAACCCGATGGCCGCGACCCTTGAGCCAGCGGCATGCGATCGCCGGGTCGTCATATGTGCAAAAACCCGATGCACGATCGCGATGAGCGTGATGAAGGCCGCCCGATGGGCTGAACACGTGAAGCGCCGTTCCGTTTTCGATCGCCTCCGCCCCGACGAGGGTCGCGCCCACGACCAGGGCCGTTCCCTCATGGAGCTCATTCGAGATCGGGTTGTCGGCTGAACCGAATCCCGCCGCCTCGATACGTTCGCGTGACACCCGCTCTCGCCGGACGGGATCGCTGAGCTTGCGGACGAGGTCGACATAATCCTGCGAGTGCACGAGCTCCAACTCTTTGATCGTCGCGCGCCGCGGAGGCAGGAGGTCACAGTGGTCGATCAAGCCGGTGGACCGGATGAGGTCCATCGTGAGCTTCACGCGGATCGGCTGCAGCGGATGCTGATCCGAAAGATGATGCTTCATCAGCTCGTCCCCATAGACGAGCGCAACCTGCCCAGGCATGGCCGCTTACGCTAGCAGGGCGGTGAATGGGGTCGGCGACAGCCTTTTCGAGTCCGTCCCCAACTTCTCGGAGGGCAGGGATCAGGCGGTGATCTCCGCCATCGCCGGCGCTGCGAAGGCGGCCCACGTCCTCGACGTGGACCAGGATCCGGACCACAACCGTGTCGTGATCTCGCTTGCCGCATCGGGCCCATCCTTGATCGACGGCCTCATGGCGGCCGTGCAGGTCGCGATCGAGCGGATAGACATCCGCAAGCATCACGGTGTCCACCCGCGTGTCGGCGCGGCGGACGTCGTCCCCATCGTGCCTCTCGGGGCGACCTCGCTGGCCAGCTGCCGCGAGCTCGCGGGCACGCTTGGGCAGCGGATCTGGGCGGAGCTCGGTGTGCCCGTTTACATCTACGGGGAGCACCAGATGCTGGCCGACATCCGGGGCGGGCGCGGACGCCTCGACCTTGGAGGCCCGTCGCTCCATCACAGTGCGGGGGCTGTGTGCGTCGGCGCGCGGCAGAAGCTGGTCGCCTTCAACGTGATGCTGCCAGGCCTTGACCTGGATGGCGCTCGTGCACTCGCGCGATCGCTGCGCGAGTCGTCAGGAGGCATGCGCGGTGTGCAGGCGCTCGTGTTCGAGCTTCCCGGTGGGCGACCACAGCTGTCAATGAACCTCTTCCGACTCGACGAGACGACGCCGGCGCTGGTGGTCGCCGAACTGGAGCGGCGGGGAGTGCGCGTGGGATCTCAACACGTGGTCGGGCTCTGCCCCGCCGCACAGGCGAACCCGGCGGCAGCGGGCAGGCTGCTCGAGGCTCGCCTCGCAGCGTCAGCCGCCAGGGCGGGGGCGCAGCGGTGCAGTAAGCGTGGCGGGGAGGAGCACCTCTCACTGGCGGCGCGGCTGCGACAGGAGGCGGCGGGCCTCGCCGCGCTCGGCATCGATCAGGTGGAGGTCCTGGGCGGCGCGGAGCGGGCCGCCGCCCTCGTGCCCGTGCTCAGGGTGGCGGGCGTCCTGGACGGCGAGCTGGAGGCCATGCTCGACGCGGCCGCCGCGGGCCTGCGCGAGGCGATCACCCCTGCGACCCGCTCGACTCATGCTGCCAGGCTCGCCGCCCTTGATCGGCGACTCGGCTTGTAGGCGGACCTGTTAGCGACGCTGCTCAGCTGCTCGGGGCGTGTGTATCCACGTTTACGGTGCAGGCTCCGCCGTTGACCTGGATGGTGTAGGCGTCTGCGGCCGTGTCATAGCCGTCCGTCTGCCAGCTCCTGCTGCCGATGCCGCGGTCCTGCTGGCCGTCGCCTGACAGGCTCACAGCGCCCCCGGACACCTGGGCTGAGACTTCAGTTCCAGGGGGCCGGTGGACGTTCACCGTGAGGGCGCCGCCGTTGATCGTGATCGGCACCATCCCCTTCGGCGGTCCAAGCGTGATGTCCTCGCGACTGGCACCAGTGTTGACATTGATCGTGCCAACCCTGACACCGCTCAGCCTGAACGTGTCGGTCGCGGCTCCGCTGTTGACATCGAAGCTCCAGGTCGCGGCGGAATTGATCTGCAGCGTCAATGTGAAGCGGCGATTCCCGAAGATCTCGAAGCCGCCCTGCTGGGAGAATCGCAGGTCGCCCGTCGAGGTGTCGAACGTGACTTTCGGTTTGGGTCCCGAGTATTCGACGTGCGCTCGATACAGGTCTGCGCCTAGCGAGCCGTTTGCGTCCACGGTCACGGTCCCCGCGCCGACGTCGACGTGCAGGGTCGCGGAGTCCAAGCCGCCCGTTGGGCCCGACGTGTCGAAGGTCTGCGTGCCCCCGGGAATCGCGGGTCCGACCGATACGTAGGCGATGGCGCCACCCGCTGCGATCAGGAGGATGAGGGCGGTTGCGATGTCCACGTTGGAGCCCTGCAGGGTTCGGCGGGCGATCAGCTCCAGGCCGATCACGATCAGGATCAGCGGCCACAGGTCCGCCAGCCGGTAGGCGCGGTCGGCCGAGATCACATTGAGGTCTATGAGCAGCGCCAGGACGCCGATCACGATCAGCAAGAGGGGCCAGAAGAAGCTGCGGTAGCGCCGGTTTATCGCCATCGTCAGACCCTCGTCCGCCGGACGATCAGCCAGACACCCAGGATGATCAGGAGCACCGGCCAGACTATGTCGCCGCTGAGCCAGTCGAGAAGGCCGATGTTTCGGAGCAGGAAGTAAAGGCCGAGCACGATCAGGACCAGCGGCCAGAAGTACTCGCGCCGCCAAACGTTCATAGGTTGGATTCTAGACCGCGATCAGACCGGCACGACGACCTCGAACAGGCCGGGCCGCTCCGTGCGTGCGGCCTCGATCAGGTCCTGACCCGCCACCGTGGCCTGGATCGGATGGTCGCCGGCGAGGTAGGCCCTGGTCACCCTGCGGAGATCCGCCGCGGTCACGTTCAACAGCCTCTGTTTGAACCTTTCACGCTCCTCGCGTGTGAATCCGGTCAGCTTGTTCATCGCCTCCCGGCGACCCTTGATGTCCGGCGACTCGAGTGGATCGACGTCTCCGCAGGCCCCGAGGATGGCCTCCTTCAACGATTCGGCTTCAATTTCGCCCTCCGTCACCCACATCACGGCCTGGTCGTACGTGTCGTAGGTGCGGATGATGTTCGGGTCCCGGTACGAGCCCAGGTAGAAGGTGCCCCCTCCGGTGTTCGCCTGGGCGTAGGCGCCGTACGCCCCGCCTTTCTCGCGAAGCTCCCTGTGCAGGAAGGTGTCCCGCAGGTAGTTCGCAAGAACGAGCAGCACGGGGGCGTCGGGGTGGGTATAGCGGACCGTCCTGAATGTCCGGACGTTGAAGGCAACCGGCAGCGGAGCAGTCCGAGCTTCAGGAACCGGGTCCAGAGGTCCGGGCTTGTCGGGGAGTCCGTTCTCAGCGCCTTCAGGAAGGGCGTCGACGAATCCGGCCAGGAGGTCCCTGTAGGTGGTGACCATCGATTCCTCGCACGTCACCACGATTACGAGCGCGGGCCTCCTGAAGAGTCTTCTACACAGTGAGTCGAGCCGTTTCACCAGGCCTGGCAGGTCGCGATCATCCAGCTTGGCCAGGTCGCGCATGACGTGGAGCATTCGGATCCCCTGCAGCTGGTCGTTGATGGCTCCCTCAGAGCTCAGCTTGGACTGCGCCAGCAGGATTGCGTACTGGAATCCGAGGCTCGCGATCGAACTCTCCAGGCGCGTGGCGCTCTCGGCGATGATCTGCTTGAGCCGGCCCGGCTCAACCTCGAGGCGGGCGGTCAGATCCGTGAGCAGGTCGACAAACGGCCTTGCGTTGCGGTCGAGCGCCTTGCCCGAGAGCACAAAAGACTGCAGGTAGTCATCCGTGCCGGCGAGCGGCTGGACCTGGGCCGCGGCGCCGACGCCCCCGGTGTGGGCGGCGATTCGCGTTGCGATCTCAACGTAGTCCTGGCCCGCCGCTCCGGCCTGCGTCAGGACGCGGCTGAACAGAGGCATGAGGTCCTTGTCCGCCGGGCTCAGCTTCGAGAA
>JBGPOC010000048.1:0-10155 GCA_041487825.1 Candidatus Dormibacteraceae bacterium
CTCATCGAGCCGCTCGCATGCTGCGTGCACGCGGCGCTGCGCGGGGGTGCGACCAAGAACGACATCGTCGTGGTGTCGGGCGCCGGGACCATCGGCCTCCTGACCATCGCCGCGATCAGGCTCTTCACCCCGCCCAAGCGGTTGATCGCGATCGCCAAGCACCCGACGCAGCGCGACCTCGCCCGCAAGCTGGGCGCCGACCAGGTCGTCGCGCCGGCCGACGTGTTCCAGCGGGTGAGGTTTGCCACCGCCGCGCGGCGGCTCGAGGGCATGAACCGGTCGCTGCTGCTGGGCGGCGCGGACGTCACATTCGAGTGCGTGGGCAGCGCGGACAGCCTGAACGACGCGGTGCGGTTCACGCGAGAGGGTGGCACTGTGGTGGCTGTGGGCATGCCGGGCGAAGAGAAGGTCGACTGGGCGCCGATCTGGCAGCGCGAGCTGACCGTGATGGGGGCTTATGCGTACGGCGCCGAGCCCAAGAAGAAGGGGCGGCGCACGTTCGAGCTCGCCCTCGAGGCCGCGCCCGGGCTGCACCTCGAGGAGCTGACAGGTCCTTACTTCGGGCTCGGCGAATATCGCGACGCGATCGCCTACGCGATGAGCGCCGGACGACTCGGGGCGGTGAAGGTCTGTTTCGACCTGCGAGGATTAAGGGCCTAGATGGCTAGACCGGGTGCGGTAATCGAGGTCGATCGCAACACGCCGCCCGTGCTGTTCCACTTCGGCGAGGGAATGCGGCTCGAGCGGCTGCCTATGGGCTCACGTATCGTCTACCCGCCGGATCCCCTCGATCCCATCGCGCATCCCGAGCGCGCGATCAAGCGCGCGCTGGCCAAGCCCCTCGACGACGACCCGCTCAAGTCGCTGCTCCGGCGCGGGATGAAGCTCACCGTCGCCTTCGACGACCTCTCGCTCCCGCTCCCGCCGATGGCCGCGCCCGACGTGCGGCAGTTGGTGATGGAGGAGGTCATCGACATGGCCGCCGAGGCCGGCGTCGAGGACATCCACCTGATCGCCGCGCTCGGGCTGCACCGGAGGATGACCGCCGACGAGATCCGTCACATCGTCGGAGACCGGATCTTCAGCACGTTCTGGCCCGACCGCCTCTACCAGCACGACGGCGAGGACCCGGAGGCCAACGTGTACATCGGCAAGACGTCCGCGGGCGAGGACGTCACGCTTCACAAGCGCGCGGCCGAGTCGGACCTCGTCATCTACGTGAACCTGACGCTGGTGCCCATGGACGGCGGGCACAAGTCGATGTCGACAGGTCTTGCGACCTATCGCGGGATCCGCGTCCATCACAACGTGAAGACTCTGATGGGCTCGCTCTCATACATGAACCCTCCCGACTCCGCGCTGCATCACTCGTGCATCAGGCAGGGTCAATTGATCGAGGACACGGTTCGCGTCTTTCACATCGAGACCACGGTCAACAACCACGCTTTTCCCTCGATCGCCAACTTCATGCAGAAGCGCGAGACGGACTGGACCGCACAGGACCAGGCCATGTTCCTGGGCATGAAGCAGTTCACGGACATGGCGCCGCCGGCGTTCAAGCGCAACGTCTTTCACGCGATGCGTGCGCCGTACGGCCTGACCGGCGTTCATGCGGGCCAGGTCGACGCGGTGCATGAGAAGACTCTGGAAGCGGTTCGCAATCAGATCAGCGTTCGCGTGGAGGGGCAGACGGACATCGTTACCATTGGTGTCCCGTATCTCGGCCCGTACAACGTCAACGCGCCGATGAACCCGGTCCTGGTCGTGTGCATGGGCCTCGGATACCTCTTCAACTTCTATCGGAACAAGCCGGTGCTCCGGAAGGGCGGCGTCGCTATCCTCGCCCATCCATGCCGGTATGAGTTCGACGCGGTCCAGCACCCGAGCTACATCGATTTCTACGACGAGGTGCTCGCCGACACGACCGATCCGAAGGAGATCGAGGCCAAGTACGAGCTTCGGTTCGCAGAGGACCCGTGGTTCAGACAGCTCTACCGCAAGTCGCACGCCTATCACGGCGCGCACCCGTTCTATGCGTGGTACTGGGCCGCGCACGCGATGGATCACGCAGGCGACATCATCATCGTCGGTGGAGATCGCGTGGTCGTCCACAGGCTGGGCTTCAAGTGCGCGAGCACGCTGGAGGATGCGTTCGAGATGGCCGAGCAGACGGTGGGCCGGCACCCGAGCGTGACGCACCTTCGCATGCCCCCGATCCTGCTCGCCGACGTCGAATGAGATATGAGAGGGAACCCGAACGGTTCCCTCTCATCGCGTCGCTGCGCGCCGACCCGGCCCTGCATACGCTTACAGGCGCGGGCAACCAAATTGAAGGGCCGGCGCTCTCTTTCCGAAAAGGTTGGGATTATCTAAGTTGGATTACGCCCGCGCGGACTGGGAGGCGGATTGAGCAGACAAAGTCGCGGCCGGGATGAACCCGGCCGCCAATGCGACGATGGTATCTAGCCGATGACCTGGTATTCCGGCGAGGTCGGCCTCACCCGGCTCACCGATGTGGTGGGGGACGCGCTGCGAGATGTGCGGCGTGTTCGCAGGGGGTGGCACTGGGACACTCCCAGGCCGAGCAGCTGGCCGGAGCAAGGCGCAGTGGTGCCGGCGCGTGCAAGCGATCTCGGCTGGGCCCGACAGGAGCCGGTCCGGACGATCCGTTACCTCATCCAGCGCGGGCTCCTGCTGCCGTTCACCGAGTTCATGGCACATCCCAAGGTCGAGGGCCGCGAGTGGGTACGCGATCTCGAGCGCCCGGTGATCTTCGCCGCCAACCATTCGAGCCACGCCGACACCTCGCTGATCCTTCACGCGCTCGGCGACCGTGCCCGTGAGCGAACGGTGGTGGCCGCGGCGGCCGACTACTGGTTCAAGAGGCCGCTGCTGGGCAACCTGGTCAGCCTGTTCCTCAACACCTTCCCGTTCTCACGTACCGGCGGCGCCCAGGCCCAGCTCCACAGCTCCAGCCAGCTGCTGAAGTCGGGCTGGAACCTGGTCCTTTTCCCGGAAGGCAGCCGCTCCCCCGACGGGCGAATCCAGGAGTTCAAGGCCGGCGTCGGACACCTCGCCAACGAGACCGGCACGCCCGTCGTGCCGATGCACATCCGCGGCGCCTACCAGATCATGCCCAAGGGCCAGAAGCTGCCGATACCGGGGCCCGTGCGGGTGCGGATCGGCAAGCCGATGGCGCCCGGGCGCGACGAGGGCTCGCGGCCGTTCACGGCGAGGGTCGAAAAGGCGGTGAGAGCGCTTGCGCTCGAGCCAACCCAACCCGACATCCAGGGCACATGGATCGAGCGGTGGAACGCGATGAGGCCGCGCGAGCTGCGTTACGAGGAGAGCGGCGAAGCCACCCCGCCAGCCGCGGTGCCTCCTATGGAGGCGGCGCCACCTCGACCCGAAAAACCGGGTGGTCGGGCGCAATCCGCTGCACGTCCGCCTCGGGCGAGTCGGCCGAAACGCCGCTGAAGAAGACACCGACCTCAGCCTTCCAGCGTTTCAGGTAAGCCCTGAGGATCGGTATCTTGTCCGCATCCGGGATCTCGGTCGCCAGGAAATGTTCGACCTTTTTCCCGACCAAGAGCTCGCCATTCCCTGCCACCCGTAGATTGCGTACCCACTGGGTCTGGCCACGCGGCGAAACCAGGAAGCGCTCGCCGTCGTATGTGAGGAGAAGAACCGGATTGGTCCTCCACTCTCCCGACGTGCGGCCGCGGACGCGAAGAACCCGCGAGCCCCACACGCTGATCCCGGCGCGCGTGAGAGCCCCGATGGCAGGGTTGACGATATTGATGTCGAACCAACCAGCCTTCCTGTAGTAGGCCATGCCCGCGCTACCATACGGCCGGCCGTGACCTACTCGATAGTCGCCCGTGACAAGACCACCGGCGAATTCGGCGTCGCCGTGCAGTCCCACTACTTCCAGGTGGGCCCGGTCGTGCCGTGGGCTCTGGCCGGTGTTGGCGCGGTGGCGACCCAGTCGCAGGTGAACATCAGCTACGGGCCGCTGGGCCTCGAGCTGCTGCAGGCCGGCTACACGGCGCAGCAGGCCCTCAGCGCGCTCACCGCGGGCGATCCGCAAGCCGACCTCCGCCAGTGCGCGATCGTCGACGCCGCCGGTAACGTGGCCGCCCACACCGGCAGCCGGTGCATCGCCGCCGCCGGCCATGAAATGGGGGACGGGTTCAGCTGCCAGGCCAACCTGATGGAGAGGGACACGGTCTGGGGCGCCATGGCGGAGGCGTTCCGGGCGGCAGATGGGCCTCTGGCCGAACGCATGATGGCCGCGCTGGACGCCGCCGAGGGCGAGGGCGGGGACATCCGCGGGCGGCAGTCGGCGGCCATGGTGGTCGTTGCCGCAGCCGGCACCGGCCGGCCCTGGGACGATCGCCTGATCGACCTTCGGGTGGAGGATGCCGCCGAGCCGCTGCTCGAGCTCCGCCGGCTCCTCCACATCCGGCGTGCTTACGCCGCGGATGCGGAAGCCGACCGGCTCGACGAGGCCGGAGATCCCGGCGCCGCGGCAGCCAAGCGCCGTGAGGCGTTCGAGCTCGCGCCCGAGATCGTCGAGCTCCGTTTCTGGGCCGGCGTCGCGATGGTCACCTCGGGAGACCTCGATGGCGGCTGCGCGCTGATCGGCGAGGCAGTGCGGCAGGATGACCGGTGGCTGGAGACCCTGCTGCGGCTCGTGCCGGTCGGCCGCGTTTCAGCCGAACAGGCTTCGGCCGTCCACGCGCGCCTCGCTCGCACCACCCCACCGGGCCAGTAGACTTCACGCGTCTTGGGGAAATCAAAAGGTCCGCGACGAGGCCCGCGAACGCCGAAGGTGCGCAAGACGGATCGCGACGATGGTGATCAGAAAGAGGCGGCCGTCGTGATGGACGCGGTCGTCGCGCAGGCGCTGCCCAACGCGATGTTCGAGGTCGAGCTCGAGAACGGGCACAAGCTCATCGCCTACGCGGCCGGCCGGATGAGGCGCTATTTCATCCGGATCACCCCTGGCGACCGCATACGCGTCGAGCTGTCGCCGTACGACCTGTCGCGCGGCCGCATCGTCTACCGCTACCGCGAGTAGCGTGAAACCCGACGTCGCCGAAGCCCTCGGCTCGGCGCGCGTTTTCGACCTCGAGCAGCTCCGCTATGCAGGCGCGCCCTCGCATCCGGCGCATGCGCCTGGTTTCAACTACTTCCTGCACCGGCACCATGCGCGGGGCGCGCCCGAGTCGCGCACCAGCGCCTCCGGCCTCGTGGTCATGCCGGAGCACTCGGGCACGCACATCGACGCCCTGTCGCACCAGGCCGAGAACCTGAGCCTGCACGGCGGAGTGCACGTGGACACTGGCATCCAGACCTCGACCGGCTTTCGGGTCCACGGCATCGAGACCATGGCTCCGCTGGTGGGGAGGGGCGTGCTGCTCGACGTCGCCGGCCCTCGGCGGCTCGCGGCGGAGCACGCGATCACACCCGCGGAGCTCGAGGGGGCGGCGACTCGCGCCGGGGTGGACGTGCGAGCCGGCGACGTCGTCCTGGTGCGCACCGGGTTCGGGGCGCTGTGGGCGGAGCCTGAAAGCTACCTCAAGGCCGCCGGCGTGAGCGCGGCGGCCTCCCGCTGGCTCGTGGAGCGCAAGGTCAAAGCCGTCGGGGCCGACAACGTTGCGTGGGACGTCATCGGTCCGGCCGATCCGGACCTGGGCGTGACGCTGCCGGGCCACCTCCTGCTCCTGGTCCGAGCCGGGATTCCCATCATCGAGAACCTCAACCTCGAGGAGCTGGCGGCCGCCAAGGTGTACGAGTTCGGCTTTGTCTGCCTGCCGCTCAAGATGCGTGGTGCGACCGGCTCCCCGGTGCGCCCGATCGCAATCGCGGGGCCCTAGACGCCGGAGGGCGCGGTTCGAGCCTGGCCTGAGAGACCCTTGGCCGGATCACTCCGGCCCACCCCCGCCGCGCTAGCTCTTGGTTACCGCCTACCTACCGTCTGGAAGCAGTCCAGGCAGTACACCGGGCGGGCTCCCGTCGGCACGAAAGGCACCTGGGTCTGCTTCCCGCAGTTGGAGCAGATCACGTCGTGCATCGAGCGCGTCCGGCCATTGCCTTCGGTCGTGCGCCGGGCGGCCCGGCATTCCGGGCACCTCCGGGGCTCGTTCTGAAGCCCCCGAGACTGGTAGAACTCCTGCTCCCCCGCCGTGAAGAGGAAATCGCGACCGCAGTCACGGCACTGCAACGTCCTGTCCGAGAAACTCACCGTCTGGCCCCCCCCTTACAAATGTCGCTCAGAGGTCCGGCGGATCGGACCGGACTACCCCCCTAGCGTTCCGGGGGATTTTAGCGCGCCGGAAGCCAGTTTGGAGGTGCGGGTTTACGAGCGTCCGTGAGCTCGGCCACGCGCCCGCTATCCTCAACCGGACATGTTCGCCGGCGGGTGCCAACAGCCTTGATCGTCGACGCGCACCTCGACATCGCCTGGAACGCCCTCTCGGCCGGTCGCGGCTTCTTATCCGCACCCGCGCCGGGCTACGTGATCAGCCGGTCGTCGTTGGGCGCCGCTGGCGTTGGCCTGGTGTTCGCAACCATCTACACGGCGCCGGCCAAGGCCGGGCGTGCCATGCGCACGCGGTACGTGTACGAGAACGCGCACGAGGCGCACATCATGGCCGTCTCGCAGGTCAACTACTACCGCAGCTGCGGGCTGCAGCTGATCGGTACCAAAGGCGAGCTCGACGTCTATCTGCGAGGCTGGAGGCGGGGCAAGGTCGCCGCAGTGCTGCTCATGGAAGGAGCCGATCCGGTGGAGACCCCTGCGCAGCTAGGGGCGTGGTGCGACAGGGGAGTGCGGATTATCGGACCGGCCTGGGGCGGGACCCGGTACAGCGGCGGCACTGGGGCTCCCGGCGGGCTGACGGACCTCGGCGTCCAGCTGCTGAAGGCAATGCGGCGCAAGCTCCTGATCCTCGACCTGAGCCACATGGCTGACCAGGCTGTCTCGGATGCCTTTCGGCTGTGGCGCGGACCCATCATGGCTTCGCACAGCAACGCCCGTGAAATCATGCCGGGCGACCGGCAGATCTCCGACGAGACCGCGGCCGAGGTGGCGCGCAGAGGCGGCATCCTGGGGATCAGCTTCTATCAGCACCACCTGCGCAAGGCCGGCCGCCCCTCTCTCGACGACGTGGTGCGTCATGCCGTCCACCTGGCGCGCGCGGCCGGTGGCCCCGAGCACGTCGGGTTGGGGACGGACCTGGACGGCGGGTTCGACTCTAAGCAAGCGCCTCTTTCAGACCTTGACGAGCTCAAGGGCCTTCCGACTCGCCTCCGCAAACACTTCAGCCGGGCTCAGGTAGAGGGGGTTATGGGTGCGAACTGGGTCGACTTCCTTCGGAGGTCGCTACCCGCCTAGAGCGATTCCACCAGCTGCTTCGCGGACATGAATGCGAAGCCCATGCCGTGGCCGTTGTAGCCCGCGCATAGATACACGTTCGGCATTCCGTCCACAGGGCCCACCAGCGGCAGGCCGGACTCCGTGAAGCCCATCGTCCCGGCCCACCTGTGTGTGATCTCGACGTCCGCGCCCATCTGCCTCAGATGAGCCTCGAGGTGGGCCTGGATCCCCGGCGTGGGATGCTCGTCATAGCCGACCTCAATGTCGATCGACGTGTCGCGCCACCCGCCGACGAGGATCTCGCCCGACGGCAGCTGCCTCCAGTAGCGATAGCCGAAGTGCGAGTAGGTCGGCAGCTCGCACAGCTGCGCTCCCACGGGCTTCGAGGCCAGCATCTGCGCGCGCCGCGGCTGAATCGCCACGTTGGGAAGGACTTGCGGCGTGTAAGCGTTGGTCGCCAGGATCACGCAACCGGCGCGGCATTCGCCGGCATCCGCCTCCACGAGCACGTCGCCGCTCCCGGCCTGGATGGCGGTCACCTCGACACCTTCGCGGATCGCCCCGGGCCGCGCTTGCCTGGCGAACGCCTCGACCAGAAGCGTTGGGGTGACCTCACCGTCTCGCGGGTTGGTCAGGGCCCGTCCGTCCCACGAGGCATCGAAGCCATCCTCGATAAGCAGTTGGGCGGATTGCTCCAGCTTCGCGGCCTCTTCCTTCCCAGAGGCGAGGATCGTGCTGCCCGAGCGCCGGTGGCCGACCTCTTGGCCCGCGATCGCGTCGATCTCCATTGTGTGGTTCTCGATCGTCGTCCGCCAGATCTCCCGCGCGCGATCACGACCGAAGATTCGCACCGCATCGGCGTAGGACTCAGCGACGCCTGCCAGCAGAAAGCCTGCGTTGCGTCCGCTCGCGCCGGCTGCGAGGTGCCGGCGCTCAACCAGCACGGCGTCGATGCCGCGCCGTCCGAGGTGATGCAGAAGGCTGACCCCGGTGATTCCGCCGCCGATCACGAGCACGTCGGCCCGCTTCGGCAGCTGACCCGGGTAGCGTTCCACGGGCCGCGGCCAGAAGGGGGCGCTCGTCAGAGTCGGATCATGCGAGCGAATAACATTTACCTCCCACATGGATTTTGAGAGCTATGACGTCCTGGTCGTCGGCGGGGGGCTCGCCGGCATCAGGGCAGCAATAGCTGTCGTCGAGGCCAATCCGGGGCTCAAGGTGGGGATGGTCTCGAAGGTCTACCCGATGCGAAGTCACACCGTCTCCGCGGAAGGCGGAGCCGCGGCCGTCCTGCGACCGGAGGACAGCTACGAGACGCACGCCTTCGACACAATCAAGGGCTCGGACTACCTTGCCGACCAGGACGTCGTCGAGGCATTCGTGCGGGAGGCGCCGATCGAGGTGATCCAGATGGAGCACTGGGGCTGCCCATGGAGCCGTGAGCCCGACGGCAAGATCTCGGCCCGGCCGTTCGGCGGCATGACGACCTGGCGGACGTGCTTCGCGGCGGACAAGACCGGCTTCCACATGCTGCACACGGTCTTCCAGACGTCGCTCAAGTACCCGCAGATCCACCGCCACGACGAAGCCTTCGTCACCAAGCTCCTCATCGAGGATGGACGCTGCGTCGGCGTCGTGGCGATCGACATGCGCAGCGGGCGCTTCGACGCGATCACGGCTAAGGCGGTGATCCTGGCGACCGGCGGCCTCGGCCGTGTATACGCCTTCACCACCAACGGCAATATCTGCACCGGTGACGGTATGGCGCTCGCGTATCGCGCCGGAGTCGGCCTCAAGGACATGGAGATGGTCCAGTTCCACCCGACGGGCCTTCCGTTTACGGGGATCCTGATCACGGAGGCTGTTCGCGGCGAGGGCGGTTACCTGACCAACCGGGACGGCGATCGCTTCCTCAAGCGTTATGTGCCGACCAAGATGGAGCTTGGGCCGCGCGACATCATCTCTCGGGCGATGACCACCGAGTTCGAGGAGGGCCGCGGATTCGAAGGGCCCCACGGCAAGTACATGCACCTCGACGTTAGGCACCTTGGCGAGGCCGTCATCGATCGCAAGCTGCCCTTCATGCGAGAGCTCGGCCGCGAGTTCGTCGGCATCGATATCGTGCACGACCCGATCCCCGTTCGGCCGGTGATGCACTACATGATGGGCGGGGTGGACGCGGACATCTCAGGCGCGACACCGCTCGCGGGCCTCTATGCGGCGGGCGAGTGCGCGAACGTGGGTCTTAACGGAGGCAACCGGCTGGGCTCGAACTCTCTCTCCGAGTGCCTGGTGTTCGGCGCCGCCGCCGGGCGGGCCGCCGCGGATCATGCGAGCTCCGCCAAGGCGGTCGGCAAGACCCCGGTGTCGTCGATGCTTGCGGATGAGACCAGGCGCATCGAGATGGACTACCTCCACAAGAAGAGCGGTGACGAGCGCATCGGCACGATCCGCGAGGAGATGCAGCGGGAAATGGACGCCGGTGCCGGGGTCTTTCGCACGCGCGACGGACTCGAGAAGTTGACCAGGCAGCTTGGGGAGCTTAGGGACCGTTTCGCGAGGATCAAGATCGAGGACTCGAGCAGGACCTTCAACACGGAGCTCACGGCGGCGCTCGAGCTCGATTACATGCTCGAGGTGGCGGACGTGATCGCCTACTCGGCCCTTGCACGCGAGGAATCGCGGGGCGCCCATGCGCGGCGAGACTTTCCAGAACGCGACGATTCCCGGTTCCTCAAGCACACGATCGCGTTCCGCACCGACGAGATCGC
>JBGPOC010000049.1:0-10130 GCA_041487825.1 Candidatus Dormibacteraceae bacterium
AACAGGGCGAAGCCATGAAGAAGAAGACTTCCTAGTGTCCGACTCCGGAGGCTCAACCGAAATGCCAGGGGCAGCGCTGCGCGGTGCCCGTGGCACGCTGCGGGTTCATCCGGCTAGGCGCCCGATCTCCGCGTTGCCGGCTCCGCTACTCGCTTACAGGTCTATCGACATGCTCGCTGCGTTGCTCGCCGGCGCCTTGATCTCGGGCGCCGATCCGGCGACTTTCGGCCGAACCTCCGGAGCCGGACACTAGATGCCGATACCCCTGCGCGTGGTCAGCGTTGAGCGCAGCCTGTTCGAGGGCGACGTCGATTTCATCGTCGCGAGCGGCGCCTTTGGCGAGCTGGGCATTCTGCCCAACCACGCCGCGCTCATGACCTCCCTCAAGCCGGGGGCCCTGAAGATCACACAGGGAGACAAGGAGACCCTTCTGTTTATCGGCGGCGGATTCCTGGAGGTGCTGCCCGACCGGGTGACGGTCCTCGCCGACACGGCGGAGCGTGCCGAGGAGATCTCCATCGAGAGCGCCGAGGCGGCGCGCAAGCACGCACAGGAGAGGCTCGCGGGAACCCTGTCCACCGCCGAGGAGGTCGAGTTCCAGCAGGCGCTCGCAATGGCGGAGGCGCGCCTCAGGCTGGCCCGGGCGCGTCGCGGCTGATCATCGTCACCAGGGGTTACCGTAGGAGTTGATGAAGGCTCCGACGCCGCGTCACGACTACGTGCTTCGCATCACCGGCGGCGCTCAGCTCGTCGGGAAGATCTGTGTCGGCGGTTCCAAGAACGCGGCTCTGCCCGAGATGGCCGCCGCCCTGCTCACGACCGAACCCGTGCGGCTCAACAACGTTCCGAGGGTGACCGACACGGCGCTCATGGGCGAGATACTCGCCGGCCTGGGAGGCCGATGCGACGGCGAAGGCTCGCTCATCCTCAAGATGGGGCTCGCCCAGGACAGCCACGTGCCAGACGACCTTGGGCGTCGTATGCGCGCAACCATCGTGCTGCTGGGGGCTCTCCTAGGCCGTTTCGGGAAGGCGCGCGTCCCGCGCCCTGGCGGTGACGACATCGGCGCCAGGCGGTTTGAGCAGCACCTGCGCGGGCTCCGCCAGATGGGGGCGCGGATCGAGGAGACGCAGACCGAGATCGTCGCCGAGGTGGATCGTTTGCGTGGGCAGCGCATCGTGTTCGACCTCCCCACAGTCACCGGCACCGAGAACATCCTTCTCGCCGCCGTCCTCGCCGAGGGTCGGACCGAGATCTTCAACGCCGCGCGCGAGCCGCACGTGCAGGACCTCTGCCTGCTGCTGGGAAAGATGGGCGCCCACATCGAGGGGATCGGCACCGAGCACCTCGTGGTCGACGGAGTTCTCGAGCTCGGCGGCGCCGAGCATACCGTCATCCCGGACTATCTCGAGGCCGGGACGTATGCGATCGCGGTGGCGGCCGCCGGCGGTGATCTGCGCCTCGACTGCAGCCGTCCCGAGGACCTGAACGTCGTGCTCTTGAAGCTGGAGCTCGCGGGTGCTCACATCGAGGCGGGGGACGGATGGTTTCGCGTCGCACGGCGGCCGCGCACTCGACTCAAGCCCATCGACATGTCGACCTGGACCTACCCCGGTTTTCCGACCGACCTGCAGGCGCAGTACATGGCGATGATGACCCAGGCGGACGGCGAGACGGTCATCTCGGAGTACGTCCACGAAAATCGCTTCCAGCACGTGAACCAGCTTGCCAAGATGGGTGCCGGGATCACGGTCGAAGGGCGCCTCCACGCGGTGGTGCATGGGCCGTGCCGGCTACGCGGCACCGAAGTTGCGATCCCGGACATCCGATCCGGCGCCGCGCTCGTGATCGCCGCGCTGTGCGCCGAGGGTGAGAGCGTGCTCCGCAATGCCTGGCACGTCGATCGTGGCTACGAGAACATGCCCGGGAAGCTGGCGTCGGTGGGGGCTCTGATCACCAGCGTGCCGGTGGACTCGGACGCGGGCTCAACAGAACGCACCTACGAATGACATTTGATTTGGCACCGGCATGGCGCTCGATAGCTTCGAGGTCCTGAAGCGCAACCAGTTCTACTTGAGGTAGGCGCGTGACCGGCCTGCACCTGGCCGTTGACGGGTCCGGACTTGCCCGGCCCCGAGCCGGAGTGGGCGTCTACACGACCGAGATCCTCCACGCGATGAGCGTCGACCGGCCTGACTGCCGCTTCACCGTGTACCTCCCGCGTGGCGTCGCCTTGCCCGGCGCCGAGCCCGGCATCGCATACCGTCCGCTGCCCGGCGCGAGGTTCGTCGGCCGCCATCTTCAGTGGCCCGATCGCATCCGCCGCCTGCACCCCGATGCTTACTTCGGGCCGGCCGCTGTCCTTCCCCTGGGTCGGGTCGACTGCCCGGCGATCATCACGGTCCACGACCTGGCCATCTACCGCAACCCAGCCTGGTTTCCCGGACGTCAGCTTCTGAGCACGCGCCTGGTGGTTCCACGCTCGCTTGCTCGAGCTGACGTCATCGTCGCCGTCTCCAACAGCACAGCGCATGACCTTGAAGAGCTGTTCGGCGTGCCCGCATCAGTCATCGACGTGGTGCCACACGGGGTGTCGTCCAGCTTCAGACCCATGAGCCGAGAGGACCTTGCGACCGCGCGGGCACGTCTGAATCTGCCCGAGCGCTTCATCCTCTTCGTCGGCACGATCGAGCCGCGGAAGAATCTCGCCACGCTGCTCGAGGCATGGGCGATGCTGCGCGACCGGCCGGATCTCGTGATCGTCGGCGCATGGGGTTGGAATTACGAGCCGATTCGGGAGCGGATGGGGCGCCTCGGCCCGCAGCTCCACCACATCGACGGACTCGACCCCGCGGAGCTCCCCGCGGTCTACAACCTGGCGCGGGTGCTTGCCCATCCCGCCTGGTACGAGGGCTTCGGGTTTCCGCCGCTGGAGGCCATGGCCTGCGGCACGCCGGTGGTGGTGTCGGACCGTTCGAGCCTCCCCGAGCTCGTCGGAGATGCCGGACTCTACGCGGCGCCTGACGATCCGGAGGCGTGGCGCAGGGCGCTGGAGAAGGTCGTCGGTGACCCGGACGCGGCGGCGGACTTGAAGCGACGAGGCATCCTTCGCGCGGCCCAATTCGGCTGGGCTCGATCGGCGAACCTCACGTGGCGCGCCGTCGATCGTGCGATCAAGACGCGTGCCGACTGAGGTCAGGCCACCAGCTCGCGGATGACAGCGACCACGCCTGCCGCGCAGCGGTCCCACGTGAACTGACCGGCGCGCGCCTGGGCGGCGGGCCCAAGCCTCGCCCGCAGCTGTTCGTCGCCGAGCGCTTTGCTCAGCGCTTTCGCGAGCGCCGCGGCGTCGCCTGGATCGTCGACGTACAGTGCGGCGTCCCCGCCGACCTCAGGCAGCGACGATGCGGCCGTGGCGACCACGACCTTGCCCCGCGCCATCGCCTCGAGGAGGGGGAGGCCGAAACCCTCATACAGGCTGGGCACGACGACGGCGTCGGCCCGCTGGTAGAGAAGCTCCAGCGTCGCCTGGTCGACCACGCCCAGCACCCGACAGCGGCGCGATTCGCGCAGGCGCGCCGCGAGCGCACGGTCGCGCTCGGGCCCGGCCACCGCGAGCGTCACGCCCTCCAGCCGTTCCACCGCCGCGAGGGCCGCGGCCTGGTTCTTTCGCGCCTCGATGCGCCCGACCTGCAGGACGAAGCTGCCCTCGAGACCCAGCTCGGCCAGGCGCGAGGCGGGAGCGGCTTTAGCGGTGACCGGCTCACCGCCGCCGAGCGGCACGACACGAATTCGGTCGGGTTTCACGCCGTACAACGCGACCAGGTCGGACTTGGTGGATTCCGAGACCGCGATCAGCAGCTGGCAGCGGTTTGCGGCCCAGCGGGTGGTGAGCTGGAGGTAGGCGCGTGCGGCGGGCGTGTACGCGTGGGCAAAGCGCTCGAACGCGAGGTCGTGAACGACGGTGAGCGCCCGGCCCGGCCATGCGAAGGGAATGGCGTGCGACGGCACGAACAGGAGATCCGCATGGGCTCGCGCCAAAGCCACGGGAAGTCGCACCTGGGACCACAGGCGTGGAAACGGCAGCACCGTCAGGTCGACGCCAATGCCGGCCCGCGCCCTCGAGGCGAAGAACCGCCAGCGGAGCTCGGGAGCCGCCGCCCCGAGGCGTGAGCCCACCTCGCGAGCGAACACCTCTGTGCCCGTGACCACTTCGCGCGTTGCGGGGTTGAGATCGACGGCAATCGTCTTGGTCGACAACCTGCGAATGATAATCAGCCCATGAACGATGTCCGCATCCTTGGCGTGCGAGTCGATTGCGTGGACATGGATGCAGCACTCGATCGGATCGCACAGCTGGTGGATGCCGGTGGTCACCACCTCGTCGTCACGGTCAACCCCGAGTTCGTCATGCGGGCGCACGTCGACCAGGACTTCGCCCGCGTGCTCGAGTCGTCCGACCTGTGCCTGCCCGACGGCGCAGGAGTCGTATGGGCGGCCAGGCGGCAAGGCTGCGCCATACGTCAGCCGGTCACCGGCGTGGATCTCATTCCGCCGCTCGCCGCGCTCTGCGCGCGGCGTGGTTTTCGGCTGTTCCTGCTTGGAGCGGCGCCGGGGGTGGCGACCGACTTGGCATCGCGGCTGCGCGCCGCCCAGCCGACGTTGGAGGTGGCTGCGCATTCGGGATCGCCCGATCCATCATCAGACTCACAGACCCTGGCGTTGATTCGAGAGCACGGGCCCCAGGTGCTGCTGGTGGCGTACGGCCATCCCGCGCAGGAGCTCTGGATCGATCGCATGGGCGATCGTCTCGGGGTCGCGGTGGCTGTAGGTGTGGGCGGTGCGTTTGACTACCTGGCCGGTCGCGTGCCGCGCGCACCCGCGTGGATGAGGCGTGCGGGGTTGGAGTGGCTGTTCAGGCTCGTCAGGCAGCCGTGGCGCATCAAAAGAATGGCGGTGCTACCCGTTTACGCATACCGCGTCCTGCGCGGCACCTAGTCAAACCGAGCTGGTTCCCTCGTCTACGATCACCACCCTATGGCTCGAAATCCGGCTGCCCCGCGGCTGAGCGTCGTCATCCCCGCATTCAACGAGGAGCAGCGGCTGCCGCGCACCATCGAAGAGATCGAGCGGTTCCTCGAAGGCCGGCGAATCCCTTACGAGCTCATCCTGGTCGACGATGGCAGCACCGACGGTACGCGGCAGGTGATGGACGTTGCGGCGGAGCGCAACCCGAATGTCCGCCTGGAGGCGCTGCCGGCCAACCGCGGGAAGGGACGGGCGCTGGCCACCGGTGTGGCGGTGGCGCGCGGCGACGAGGTGCTGGTCACGGACGCCGACCTGTCGACGCCGATCGAGGAGCTCGACAAGCTCGAAGCCGCGTTGAACGCGGGGGCAGGGGTCGCGATCGCATCGCGCGCGGTCAGAGGATCGGAGGTACAGGTGCCGCAGCCTTTCTACCGCGTCCTGATGGGCAAAGCTTTCAACCTGATCGTCCAGATCGTTCTCCTGCCGGGCATCTGGGACACCCAGTGTGGTTTCAAGCTCTTTCGAGCCGATGTGGCGAGGCCGGTGTTCGCCGCCCTGACCACGGATGGATTCGGGTATGACCCGGAGGTGCTTTACCTGGCCAAACGACGTGGCGTGAAGATCGTCGAGGTGCCGGTGGTGTGGCGCAATTCCGCTCCGACTAAGGTCATGGCGTTCCGGAGCTCGCTGGACATGTTCAAGCACGTCGTGAGGGTCAGGTTCAAAGCGTGAGCGTGGCGGAAAGGAAGACTCCACCCACCGAGGTGCTCGTCGTCCTGCCCACCTACAACGAACGTCAGAACCTCGAGAAGGTGGTCGACGGTGTCCGGCGCCTCGGCCATGACGTCCTGATCGTCGACGACGCGTCTCCCGACGGGACGGGCGAGCTCGCGGAGCGCCTGGCGGCGAGCGACGCCGGCGTCCGCGTGCTCCACCGCCCGCGCAAGCTTGGCCTTGGGAGCGCATACGAAGACGCTTTCAGGATCGGTCTCACGGACGGATCGGCCCTGTTCGTCGAGATGGACGCTGACGGATCCCATCTCCCAGGCAACCTCGACGCCATCGTCGCCGCAGCGCGCAGCAGCGGGGGCCTGGCCATCGGCTCGCGGTATATCTCGGGAGGCAAGGTGGTCGGCTGGCCGTTCCAACGGTGGCTTCTGTCGTGGGCGGCAAACGTTTACTGCCGCATCCTCCTCGGCCTCCCGACGCACGACTGCACCTCGGGCTACCGGTGCTACACCCGCGACCTCCTGTCGCGCATCGAGCTCGACCAGGTTGTCTCCCAGGGATACTCGTTCCAGATCGAGATGGTTTATCGCACCCGGCGGCTCGGCTACCGGGTCGTGGAGACGCCGATCCGGTTCGAGGACCGGGTGGCCGGAGCTTCCAAGGTGTCGCAGGGCGAGGTCCGGAGGGCGCTCTGGACGGTGCTCCGCCTGAGCCTGAGCCGATGGCGACGGTAGCAGCCCGCCGCTCGCCGCTGGGCGAGTGGAAGGTGCCTCTGCTCACAGGTCTCGCGCTGGCGGTTGTGACCGCCGTGCCCTACCTGTACGCGTATGCCGCGCAGCCGCACGGCCAGGCCTTCATGGGGTTCTTCTACCTGGGCGACGACGCGAACACGTACCTGGCCAAGATGCGCCAGGGTTGGGAGGGGTCCTGGTCCTGGGACAACCGCTACACCACCGAGCAGAGCCCCGCCGCCTACCTTTTCATGTTCTGGATCGTCCTCGGCCACCTTGCCGCTCTCCTGAACCTGCCCCTCATCGTCGTCTTCCACCTGGCTCGGGTGGCTGCCGCCTTTGGATTGATGGCGGCAGCGTGGGCTTTCGTGTGTCACTTCGTAGCGGACCGTTCGGCCCGACGATTCGCATTCTTCTTCTGCGCGGTCGGCCTGGGGATGGGTTACGTCATCCAGGCGCTGGGACACCCGCTCATCCTGGGTCACCAGACCGACACCCTAGATTGGCGCATGCCGGAGCTGACGGCCTTCTACTCCATCCTCGCGCTGCCCCACTTCGCGTGGTCGGGCGTGTTCGCGGGTGCCGGCATCGTCCTGACCCTGAAGGCGATCCAGCGGGGGAGCCTCGGCCTCGCGGTGCTCGCCGGCGCCGCCTGGCTCGGCCAGGCGTCGATCCACCCCCAGATGCCGATCCTGATGGGCGGCGCGACTGCTCTGGCGCTGGTCGTGCGGCCGCCCTCCCCACGTGGCTGGCTCGCGGCCGTCGTCGCCTTCGCCATTCCGGCGCCTTACATCCTCTACTGCTACTTCGCGTTCATCGGCAACCCCGAGGTGCAGCGTTGGACCTTCCATTCCAAGAACGCGCTCCCGCCTGAGGGTTTCAGCCTGTTCTTTGCTATCGCGCCCCAGTTGCTGCTTGCCCTCACCGGCCTGCCGATTGTTCTCAAGCGGCGTAGCCGGGAGGACGTATTCCTGGTCGCGTGGCTCGTGCTGCTGGCCGCCATCCTTTATCTACCCAACCCGGCGGGCGACCTTCGGCGGCGCTTCCTCGACGGCCTCTACCTGCCGCTCGTCGTGCTGGCTGCGATCGGCATATACGAGACGATCCTGCCGCGCTTTCGCAGTGCTCGCGCCCACGCCCTCGTCCCATTCGCCTACGTGTCGTTCGCCGCGATCGGAAGTGCGTTCCTCGTGCTCGCCCCGCTCGCGGTGGCGGGGCAGCCCCAGTACTCGGTCTCCCAGGCGGAGTACGACGGACTCAGCTGGCTTGGGGCCCAGCCCGCCGGCCGCGTGCTGTCGATGCCCGGGGTCGGACTGTATGTTCCCGCCTACAGCCCAGACACCGTCTACGTAGGCCATTACGACGAGACCTTCGACTACTACAACAAGACCCAGACCGCGCTGGACCTTCTGACGGGCAAAACTGACATCGTCCAGTTCGACATCGCCAACCGCATCCGTTACGTGGTCTGGACGTCCGACCTCCCGGCCCCGCCGCCGACGGTGCTTGGACCGCCGGCCTACGACACCCCGAACTTCAAGATCTACCGGATCTTTTAATAGGAGACCCTCCCCCTTCCGGGTGGAGGGGTAGGGGAGAGGGGAGCGAGCAACGACGGACCCTCAACGGCACCCTCAGGCCGTGGGCTTTGTCCGCACAAAGATCACCGCCACGTTGTCCTGGTACACCAGCGTCCACTGAGGCTGCGTGGCGAGCACGTTTGAGAGCGCCTCCCCTCGGTTGAAGATCACGTAGTCGACGTGGTACTGGTCGAGGATCGCCTGCCCATCCGGCCGCAGGTTTTGCACGTCGTTGTACTGGTTCAGAAGGGGGTCGCCCATCAGCTCCGCCTCGCCGAAGATGAACACCTTCCGGTTCGGGTTGGGGTAGAAACGGTAGGTCAGGTAGCCGCCCCAGCCGTACTGGTTGTACATGCGCGTGCCGACCTCGGGGTGCGCGGCCAGCCAGTCCGCCGCGCCGATCGGATAGCTGGAAGAGTCCAGCTTGGCCTGAACGGAGGAATTGATGTCCGCGTCGATCTTGACGACCGCCACCACGGCGATGAGCATCAGAACCAGCGCCGTGACGACGGCGAACAGCGGCCGTGCGAGCTCCGGAAACTTCCACCCGCGGCCGCTCGCGAGCTCCCTCAAGTAATCGGAGTAGCTGGCGATCATCACCGGCGTGGCCGCGGCGACGAACAGCGCGACGTGGCGCACCGACTGAAGCGCAAGCCCGAGCGCCGTCATCGTGAGCAGGAACTCGTAAAGGCGCGGACGCCTGAGCGCAAAACCCGCGATCACGACGAACACCATCGCCTCGAACGGGCGCAGGTAGATCTGGTGGAAGTCGGGCGAGAACCACTCCACGATGAGCTTCTGCTGAGCCACGCTGCCCTGCGTCTGGAAGGGGTACAGGTAGAGGCTGAAGCCGTGGGGGGTGGCAAGCACAGCCACGAGCGAGGCGGCGGTGACAATGGCCAGGAACCGCACGTGCGCCCTGTGCGCCGGGTTGGAGCGATCCCAAACCCACCCGACCAACTCCGCCACCAACGCGACGCCGAGCCAGGCGAACCCGATCACCCAGCCGGCGTGAAGGTTCGCCCAAACGGCCATCACCAGGGGGAAGAAGTTGAGAGCGCGGCTCCGGCCGCTCAGGTAGCCCTGGAGCCAGTACAGCTCCAGGCAGCTGAGGGCGAACGTGATCATCTGCGCGCGCGGCCCCCAGATCGGCCAGCCCGCGAGCGCTCCGAGTGCGAGGCCCAGGCCGACGATGACGTAAGGCTGCCGGCGGACCTGGCGGTAGATCAGCCAGATCCCGGCCCACGTGACCAGGCCGAAGGCGATGGCCAGCCCCACCGATCCGGCCGCCGAGTACAGCAACCACATCAGCACCTCGGTGAGGTACTCGTGGTCGGTCCAGACGTGGTCCGGAACCGTGAACGTGAACAGGTCGTGCGCAGGCAACCTGCCGTTCTCGACCATCCCGCGCCCGATCCTCAGGTGCCACCAGAAGTCGGGATCCTGGATCCCCTCCATGAACAGCATGAGGACGGCGAGCATGACGCCGCCGATCAGGAGCGTCCGCGCGCTCAGCCTCTCCGTCAGCCGCAGTCGAGCGGTCAGGTCAGGACCTTGAAAGGGTTGGGAGCGTATCGAGGCACCCGCCTGGCGTAGGCCGGGTATTCGGTGGGGAAGGCGCGAGCAAGGACCCCCTCCTCCCAGCGCATGCGGAGGACTTCGCAGGTCACGAAATAGACGACGGCGAGAGCGCTCGGCCAGCCGGCGGTGGCCAGGTTGATCCCGATCGCGGTGACGATCTCGCCGAGGTAAACAGGGTGGCGGCTGAAGGCGTAAGGCCCTCCCGTGACCAGCCTGCGCGCCTCCGGGATGATCGAAAACGACCTGCGCAGGTAGGCCAGCCCCCAGACGGCGTAGGCGAGGCCGAACGTGGCGAGGATGTCGGCGGGCAGGACCAGCCAGTCGTGGCGGCCGCCGCCCGGAAGGAAGCTGGCCACGATCGCTGAGAAGGTCCCTGTGAACGCGATGAAGATGACGGCGATCCGGTGATCAGTGCCCCTGGCCGGCAGCCGGGTGCTGTACAGGACGACGAGCATCGTGAAGTAGGCGAGGGCGAGGATCT
>JBGPOC010000050.1:0-10127 GCA_041487825.1 Candidatus Dormibacteraceae bacterium
CTTCCTGACACGGACGTCGCCGGGACCGCCCACGCCGCGAATCGCGTCCTGTCCGCCGTCAACGAGGCGCTGAAGGCGCAGGGCGGTCACGGGTCGGTCGGGTTGGTGTGCATCCGGCCGGGACAGCGTGTTCGGGCGGGCGCGGTCATCGAAAGCGCCAGCCGATCCCTGCGCTCGGGTAGACCCGAGATGATGGGCAAGCCCGCCTGACCGCGCTCGAGATCTACCTCGCCCGCCACGGCGAGACCGAGTGGAGCCTCAACGGCCGCCACACCGGCAGGACCGACCTTCCACTCACGAAGCACGGCGAGCAGCAGGCCGCCACGCTGAATGAGCGCCTGTCGAAGGTCCCTTTCGACGCCGTGTACTCGAGCCCGCTTCAGCGCGCAACGCGCACAGCCGAGATCGCGGGCTTTCCCGAGCCGCAAGTGACGCCCCTGCTTCGCGAGGTCGACTACGGCGACTACGAGGGCATGACCAGGAAGGCCATCCTGGAATCACGCCCCGGCTGGGAGCTCTACAGGGACGGGTGCCCTGGTGGCGAGACGCCGGCGCAGGTTTACGCGAGGGCGCAGGCCTTCTTCGCGCTTGTCGCCGGCGTGAACGGGCGCGTCCTGGCTTTCTCGCATGGGCACTTCCTGCGTGCGGTCGCCATCGCCTGGATGAACCTGGACATCAGGTCGGCTGCCGCGCTCTATCTCGACGTGGCCACGCTGAGCGTTCTGCGTGCCGGCGAGCAAGGTCGCGTCCTGGCCGTCTGGAACGCGCCTTAACCGTTCAATCTCTGCGCCGGAGGCTCCAGGTCCTGCTTCGCACCCCGGGCAAACCCGCATAGACCAGGTATGCGGACGTCAAGACCTCGGCCCGATACGTGTGCCGCTCGCCTGGGTTGATGAGTAGCATCTCGCCCTCGGCCACCTCGCCGTGGCTCGTCCCGTCATCGAAGTGCAGCCGGCCCGTGGTGACGATGAGCGCCACCGGGATCGCGTTGCGGTGTTCGGGGACATTCTGTCCCGGCTCCAGCCGCAACCCGACCACGCGCATCGATCCGCAATCCGCGATCTGCTCAAAGCCGATCGCGCGTTTCGATCCTTCGGGGTTCTGCGCTGACACTCTCGCTGAATATCATGCCCGCACCGTGTCGGCAGGCCTCACCATCGATCGTATGGAGATCGTCCATCTCACCGGCATCGAAGGCGCCCGCCGCGCCCAAGGCATGGTGGTCGTCATCGACGTGCTCCGCTCGTTCACGGTCAGCGCCTACGCGCTGGCGGGCGGCGCGCGCGAGTGTCTCCTCGTGCCCACGGTCGCCGAGGCTCGGGCACTGCATGCCAGGATGCCGGGTTCACTGCTGTCGGCTGAGGTTGATGCGCTCCCCGTGCCTGGCATACCGATCAGCAACTCGCCGACGCAGGTCAAAGCGGCGGAGTTGAAGGATCGCGTCCTGATCCAGCGCTCGAGCGCGGGCACGACGGTAATGGCCGCTGTCGAATCCGCGGATCAGATGTACGCGGCGAGCCTGGTCGTGGCCCGGGCGACCGTGGAGGCGTGCCTGTCACAGCACCCACGGATGATCACGATGATCGCCTCCGCCGACCACCCGGAAGACCACGCGTGCGCCGCCTACATGGAGGGGATGCTTCTCGGCAATCCCAGGGATCTCGATCTTCTGCTGCAGCCCCTACGCGACAGCGAGCGGTACGCCCGAGCCATCAGCGGTAACTGGCCGGGCTTCCCGCGAACCGACCTCGAGCTGTCTTTGGCGGCGGACCGTTTCGATTTCGCGATGCCGGTCACAAGACATGCGGACTACCTACGCCTCACCGCCTCGTGCGCGGACAACCTGAACCGCTAAGATTCCAGCAGGGCACCAAGGGAATCCGGTGCGAAACCGGAGCTGTCGCGCAACTGTGAGCGGGGAGCCTCCGTCCGACAAACGCCACTGAGGTGACAACACCTCGGGAAGGCGGGCGGGGGCGGCGATCCGCAAGCCAGGAGACCTGAACGCCCATTACGGCGACCCGTCCGCGCGCAACGGCACGGAAGCTCCTGGCGGTCGGCTTTCAGCGGCGCGTTCGGGAAAGGCTGACCGCCTGGAGGAACGATCGTGCGCAAGCACCTCATGTGGGCCAGCGCGACACTGGCCCTTGTCATCGCCGCGTGCGGGGGCACGTCACCGACGAGCCAGGCGAGCCCGACCGCCTCGTGCGTCAACGCCGGAGCTGTGCATCACGCCTATGTCGTGGTTCAGCATCTGTCGGGCGCAACAGTCCAGAAGTGCGTGGGCTTTGCCGGGGACACCCTCGACGGCCAGTCGCTGATGGACCAGTCGGGCATCGAGTACCGGACGCAGACGTTCAGCTTCGGTAAGGCGGTCTGCCAGATCGACATCGAGCCGGCCCAGTACAGCACCTGCCTCCCTCCGAACCAGCCGTCCTGGTGGCTGTTCATCGAATCGGAGAACGCCTGGACGGTCGCATCGACCGGCTACACCGCCGTCAACCTCCATGACAGGGGCGCACTTGGCTGGCGTTACGTTCCCGCGTCGGACGCGTCTCCCTCACCTCCTCCGGTGGCCGTCGAGAGCTGATCAAAGAATTGAACGCGCGCGCGGTGGCGGCCTGGTCCGCCACCTGCATCTTCATCGTCCTGTCGACGACCAACCCGGCCTACAAAGCCGCGGTGCTGGCGGCCGCGCTCCTTGCGCTGGTCGCCGGCGCCGGGCTGCGCAGAGTCCGCGGCGTCGTCGTCGGGGTGGCATTGATATCGGCCTTCGCGGTGCTCCTCAACTTCGTCTCGGCCCATCTCGGAACCACGATCCTGTTCGAGCTTCCGGACCAGATTCCCGCCCTCGGCGGTCCATACACGCTGGAGGCGCTCGCGTTCGGCGCGAGCGGCGGCCTCACAGTCGGCGCGGCCATCCTCGCGGCCGCCCCGTTCTCTCTGCTCCTGTCCTCGCACGAGGTGATGGACGCCCTCCCGGCAGCACTCTCGCGGACGGGGGCGGCGATCGCCGCATCGTTGAACCTCGTCCCGTCAGTAGCTGCGTCGTTCATCCAGGTCACCGAGGCCCAGCGATTGCGCGGATGGCGACCCAGGGGCCCGCGATCGTGGTCCGAGATCGTCGTGCCGGTAGTGCTCACGAGCGTCGAGGGCTCAATCCAGCTGGCCGAGTCGATGGAGGCCCGTGGCTTCGGCTCCGGCCCCCGCACCGCGGCGAAACCCGCCCAACTTCGGCGCGCCGACTGGGTCCTGGTCGGGGCGTCCGGAGCGGCCCTGGCAATCTTCGTCATCTCCGAAGCGGCCGGGTGGGTCGCCCCCTGGTACGCGTACCCGACTCTGACCCTGCCCTCAATTGATGCCCGGCCGCTGGCGGCTTTCCTGTTCCTCCTTGCTCCGGTGCTCGTGTGGCGGTCGCGAAGCTAACCCGCCTGACCTACATCTACCCGGGGGCCGCGGAGCCCGCGCTTCGTGACGTCTGCCTGGAGGTCGAAGAAGGCCTGACCGTGGTCGCCGGCCCGTCTGGTGGCGGCAAGTCCACCCTGCTTCGAGTCTTCAACGGCCTGGTCCCACACTTCCATGGCGGCAGGATTTCCGGCAGCGTGTCAGTCGCCGGCCTCGACGCCGTCGCAACTCCAACCCGGCACCTCGCTCGCAACGTCGGTTTCGTCTTCCAGGACCCCGAGCTCCAGGCGGTCTACAACATCGTCGATCGCGAGGTCGCGTTCGGTCTCGAGAACATCGCGCTTCCACCGCGCGAGATGGCTCGCCGGGTCGAGGAGGCGCTGCATGCGACAGGCGTCTTGCATCTCCTGGGCCGCCCCGTTCGGACGTTGAGCGGCGGAGAGCGGCAGCGCGTGGCCCTGGCCTCGGCGCTGGCCATGCGTCCGCGCCTGGTCGTCCTCGACGAGCCGACCTCGCAGCTCGACCCGGAAGGCGCGGAGATGGTCATCGCCGCCGTGATGGTCATCGTCCGCCAGGGCCGGCACGCGGTCGTCTCCGAGCACCGCCTGGAGGAGCTGCTGAAAGAGTCGCGGCAGTTCATCACCGTTGCGGGCGGGACCGTGGAGACCGCCGACCCCGATGCATGGCGGCCCTCGCCCATCCAGGTCCATCCGCCTCGCAGATCGCCGGTCGGCGCCGAGGCATGGTCCCTGGCGCGGGTCAGCGCCGGCTTCGACGGCCGCCTCGTCCTCGACGGCGTGGACCTCGCGGGCCGCTCCGGCGAGGTGGTGGCGCTGTGGGGCCCGAACGGAGGCGGCAAGACGACGCTCCTCCGCCTGATCGCCGGCGGCCTGTCGCCCCTTGCCGGGGCGGTCGAGAGGCGGCCTGGCCGCATCGCATATCTGCCGCAGAACCCGACGGCCCTGCTGCACCGTCCGACCGTGACGGACGAGGTGAAGCTGACGCTGGACCGGGCCGGAGAGACCGAGCGCCCAGAGCTGATCCTGGGGGAGCTAGGCCTGCTGGCAGTCGCGCAGCGCTACCCACGCGACCTGTCCTCAGGAGAGCGCCAGCGGGCCGCCCTGGCCGCCGTGCTGCCCGGCACGCCGGCCCTGGTGCTCCTGGACGAGCCGACCCGTGGCATGGACGTGGCCGCCCGCACAGCCCTGATCGGGTTGGTGGCCCGGCTTCGCGATCGCGGTGCTGCCATAGTGCTGGCAACCCACGACGTCGGCCTGCGGGCGGCGCTCGCGGACAGGGTCGTCAGGGTGGACGACGGCAGGATCGCCGAAACAGCGGCCGGGGCGGTTCGGACGTGAGCCGGGTTCTGCCCGTCGGCGTCGTCTCCTTGATCGGCGTGCTCTTGTTCCTGTGGCCGTTCCTCGGCAGCGGACTGCCGGCGAACACCCCGGCGTGGACCCTGGCGCTGGCGTGCGTGGCCGGGCTGTTCCTTGTCGAGGCGGGCACGCGACAACTTGATTCGCGCGCCGTGGCTCTCCTGGCCGCGATCGCCGCCATCGACACCGCGCTGCGACTGGCGGTGATCGAAGGCATCGGCGGGTTCAGCCCGATCTTCTTCCTGGTGCTGTGTTCGGGCTACGTCTTCGGCACGTCGTTTGGTTTCCTGGCAGGCGCGATGTCGATGCTCGTGTCGGCGCTCGCCGGAGGCGGGGTGGGTCCATGGGTGCCGTACCAGATCTTTGCGGTCGGCTGGGTCGGGGTGGCCGCAGGGCTGGCGGGACACTGGGCGCGGCAGTCGGGGCCTCCAGGGTGGCGGGACATCCTGCTCCTGGCAGGAGTCGGCGCGGTGATGGGCTACCTGGTCGGCGCGCTGCTGGACATCACCGATTGGGTGCCGGTCTATCGCGGCAATCCAACGCTGGGCTGGCTGCCGGGGATGGATGCGTCGACGTCACTGCTGCATTTCGCCCGCTTCTACGTGCTCACATCATTTGCCTACGACACGTTTCGAGCCGTGGGCAACGTGCTGATGGTGGTGGCGCTGGGGGCGCCGGTGCTGGCGGCGCTCAACCGGCTCCGCGCCCGCCTGACCTTCGAGGTCGTGCAGCCCGTCTAAGAGAGCTTGCCGGCCAGCTCGCCCAGCGTGGCTCCGAGCACGCGGTTGAACGCAGGGAACGGATGGATGACGTCCGCCAGCACCCGCAGCGGCGTCCCGAGCTTCACCGCGAGGACGAGCTCGCCAAGGATCTCACCAGCCCTGGGCGTCACCATGGTTGCGCCGACGAGCACCCCGCGCTTACGGTCGCCGACCAACTTCAGCATGCCCCCGTGAAAATCGTGGATGTAGCCGCGCGCCGTTTCGGCCGGGTCGGCCGACGCGACCACGACGTCGATCCCCTTTTCGCGAGCCGATGCCTCCGTCAGGCCGACCGAGGCGACCTCGGGATCGGTGAAGGTCACCCGCGGAACCGCCGTGTGGTCGGCGCGGGCGTCGGCGCCGCGCAGGCGACGCGCCACGACCTGGCCGTGGTAGTACGCGAGGTGCGTGAAACCGCCGATGCCGGTCACGTCCCCGGCGCCGTAGACGCCAGGAGCTGCCTCGAGGGTCGCCGGGTCGACCTTCAACCAGCGACGCTCGGTCCTGGGCAGGCCGGCGGCGTCCCACGCCTCGAAGTTCGCGCGCCGGCCGGTGGCGACGAGCAGGCGCTCCGCCGTAACGCGGGCTCCAGACTTGAGGTTCACGACGACACCCGCGTCGCCTCTCTCCACGCCAACGCAGGGGTCGCCGACGATGAACCCGATGCCGTCGGACTCGAGGTGCGGTCGCAATGCGGCGCCGGCCTCCGGCTCTTCGAGGCCCAAAAACCGAGGTCCGGCCTCGATGATGGTCACCTTCGAACCGAACCGCGCGAACGCCTGGCCGAGCTCCACGCCGATCGCGCCACCACCGAGGACGGCCATCGAGATCGGGAGCTCGCGGGGGACGGCCGCCTGTCGGTTGGTCCAGTAGTCGACGCCGGCGAGGCCTGGTATCGGCGGGATCGAGGCCGTGCTGCCGTTCGCGATCACGACCCCTCGCCGCGCGACGTACCGCTCATCTCCAACCTCGACCGTGGTGTGGTCGACCAGCGTGCCCTGACCGCGCACGAGAGTCGCTCCGGTCGCTTCGAGCGCAGCCGCCGGACGGGTGTCGTCGAGGTCGCGGGCCATCCACAGGACGCGCTTGGAGATCTTTGGAAAATCGATGTCCCAATCGACTCGGGACGCGGCCAGGGCGCGCGCGCGGTCCGCCTCGGTCAGCGTCTCGCCTGAACGCAGCAGCGTCTTGGATGGGACGCAGCCCCAGTAGGGGCACTCCCCGCCGACCAGCTCGCGCTCGATGACGGCCAGCGTGAGTCCGCTGCCTTCGAGGCCGGCCGCGATCGCCTCGCCGGCGACCCCTCCGCCCAGGCAGACGACGTCAAATTCCTGTGGCAACGGCCTCACCTCCAGCAGCGCTCGCGCGCCGGAGCGATTCCAGCAACGACCCGGCGGTGAACGTCCCCACGTAGCGTTCGCCGTCGAACACCGCCGCGTGCTCGGTGGGGCTGGTCAGCGCCGCGGCGAACGCCTCGCTCAGCGTGCTGGTCAGCGGCACTCGGGGCTCGGCCGACGACGGACCAGCGGCCGGGTGAGCGAGCGTCTGCGCATCGATCCGCACCACCGACATCCGCCGCACCAGGCGTTCGCGACCGAGAAACTCCGCGACGTAATCGCTGGCGGGCCGCGTGAGGATCGCCTCGGGCGTGTCGTACTGCGCGATCTGCGCCTGCATTTCGAGAAGGCAAATCCGATCTCCGACCATCACCGCCTCGTCGATGTCATGCGTCACGAAGACGACCGTCTTTCGCATCGATCGCTGGATGCGAATGAACTCCTGCTGCAGGCGCTCGCGCGTGATTCGGTCCACGGCGCCGAACGGCTCGTCCATCAGGAGGATGGGGGGATCCGCTCCGAGCGCGCGGGCGAAGCCGACACGCTGCCGCTGGCCGCCGGAGAGCTGGTGGGGATATCGATCGCGATATTCGCGCGGGTCGAGACCGACGAGCTCGAGGAGCTCGTCGACCCGGGACTTGATGCGCGCTTTGTCCCAGTCCCACAGCCGTGGCACGGTGCCGACGTTGTCGCCCACGGTCATGTGCGGGAACAAACCCGTGTGCTGGATGACGTAGCCCATCTTGAGTCGCAATTTCGCCGGGTCGACGCCGCTCGTGTCCTCACCGTCGATGAGGATGCGTCCGCTGTCGGGATCTATGAGCCGGTTGATCATGCGCAGCGTCGTCGTCTTGCCGCAGCCGGACGGGCCGATGAGCACGCAGGTCTGGGCGCCTGGGATGTCCAGGCTCAGGTCGCGCACGGCGTTGGACCCGCGCGCGAACTCCTTGTTGACGTTCTCCAACCGGATCATGGCGTCGTTTAACGTAATCGAATGCCGGCGGGCGAATTCCTCGCTAATGTCGACCCCTGGATCAACTGGGACTGGCTTTCGACGCATGTCCCGCTTGTGCTCGCCGCTCTCCAGGACCACGTAACCCTGACCGCGGTCGCCGTTCTGATCGGTCTTGCGATCTCTCTTCCGCTCGGGATCGCAGCCCACCGCTGGCGATTGCTCCGTAACCCGGTGCTGGGCGCCTTCGGCATCCTCTACACGATTCCCTCGATTGCGCTGTTCGCCCTGCTCGTTCCGTATACGGGCCTCACTTTTGTCACAGCCGAGATCGGCTTGATCAGCTACACGCTGCTGATTCTTGCCCGCAACGTTGTCGTTGGTCTCGAAGCCGTGCCGCCCGAGGTTCTCGACGCCGCCGACGGAATGGGCTATCGACCCTGGGCGCGGCTGGTCCGCGTCGAGCTCCCGCTCGCGCTGCCCGTGATCATTGCCGGCATCAGAGTCGCCACCGTGACCACGATCGGGCTGGTGACTATCACCGCGGTGATCGGAGAAGGCGGGCTCGGTCAGCTGATCCTCAAAGGGCTGATCGAGAACTTCCGCACGCCGCTCGTGGTCGCGACGGCGCTCTCCATCCTGCTTGCGTTCGTCGCGGACATCGCCCTGGCGGGGGCTCAACGGCTGGTGGTTCCGTGGTCGCGAGGGACGTAGCATGACGATGATCTCGCAGGTCCTCCAGTGGTTCGCGGACCCGGCGAATTGGAGCGGACCGGAAGGCGTTCCACACCGCCTCGTCGAGCACGTCCAGCTTTCAGCGGAGTCGGTGGCGATTGGAGCGCTGATCGCCCTGCCGATCGGGATCGCGCTGGGCCACTACGGCCGCTTCGGCAACCTCGCGATCAACATCTCCAACGTTGGCCGCGCGGTCCCGTCCTTCGGGATACTCGTCATCGCCTTCCAGGTCTTCGGCTTCGGAGATTTTCCGATTGTCCTTTCCCTCACTGCGCTGGCGATCCCTCCGATGCTCACCAACAGTTACGTGGCCCTGCGCGAAGTCGACCCTGATGTCAAGGACGCGGCTCGGGGAATGGGCTTTCGCGAGCTTGCACAGTTGTTGAGGGTTGAACTGCCACTTGCGGTGCCGCTGGTGATGGCGGGAGTCCGAACGTCTGCTGTCCAGGTAGTTGCGACAGCGACGCTGGCGGCCTTGATCGCGGGCGGAGGCTTCGGGCGCTACATCGTCGACGGCCTTGCGCAACAGGACTACACGAAGATGTTCGCCGGCGCGGTTCTCGTAGCGCTCCTTGCTGGGGCAACGGAGCTCTCACTGTCGGGGGTTGAACGGCTCCTGGTGCCCAGAGGAATCCGCTTGCTCAAAGCCCCGGCCGCCCTTCGCGCGACTGAATTCAGGGCCGTCCATCTTTAGACGCGGGGGCCTCATGGGCGCCTATGTGGAAGAATCAGGGCACGGCCGAGGTTGGATTCGGGGTAACCCGCCAGGCGGCAAGGAGAGGACTCAATGAACCGAAAGCTCAACACGCGTTGGTTGCTGGCGACACTTGTGGCGCTCGTTGTCGTGGCCACGGCTTGCGGGAGTTCGGCCACGCCAGGCACCTCCAAGGGGACCCTCACCGTCGCCGGCTTCAATTTTCCAGAGAGCAGCATCCTGGCCCAGATTTACGGGCAAGCGCTGGCTCATGACGGCTACACGGTCAAGTACAAGCTGAATGTGGGCTCTCGGGAAGTGCTTGCACCGGCGATGAAGAGCGGCGAGGTCGACCTCTACCCCGGCTATGCGGCAAGCGATCTCGAGTACTACAACAAGAAGAAAGGCGAGGCCAATGGCGACGTCGCGGCAACGACGGCCAAGCTGAACACCTACCTCCAGCCGCTCGGTCTGGTGGCTCTGACGCCATCCGCCGCGGTGGACCAGAACGCCTTCGCCGTGACCAAGGCCACGCAGGCTAAGTACACCCTGACGAACGTGTCCGACCTGGCGCCCATCGGCAACCAGCTCGTGCTTGGCGGGCCGCCCGAGTGCCCGACGCGCCCATTCTGCCTCCTCGGCCTGCAATCCGTTTACGGCATCCACTTCAAGGCATTCAAATCTCTGGACTTCGGCTTGATCAAAGCCGCGCTGACGAGCGGCCAAGTGCAGGTCGGCCTCGTCTTGAGCAGCGACGGAAACCTCGACCAGCTCGGCCTGGTCGTCCTCCAGGATGACAAGCACCTCCAGAATGCGGACAACGTGGTCCCGATCCTGCGGACGGCAGCCGCAACAGACGAAGTCAAG
>JBGPOC010000051.1:0-10013 GCA_041487825.1 Candidatus Dormibacteraceae bacterium
GAGGTGCTGGTTGTCCTGCGGCCCCGGGCAGCCCTCGGGGTGGTACTGAACGCTGAAGGCCGGCAGGGTCCGGTGCCCGAGACCCTCCACCGAACCATCGTTCAGGTTGCGCTGGCTCACGAACAGGTCGCCGTCGGGGATTGAGGCGGCGTCGACCTGGAACTCGTGGTTCTGGCTCGTGATATGGACCAGGCCGGTCTCCAGGTCCTTGACCGGGTGGTTGGCGCCGTGGTGGCCGAAGGGCAAGCGCGAAGTGGTGGCGCCGGCGGCGCGCCCGAGGATCTGGTGGCCGAGGCAGATGCCGAAGAGCGGGATCCGGCCGAGCGCCTGCCGGGCAAGCTCGACCGGCCCGTCCAGGACCGCCGGGTCGCCCGGGCCGTTGGAGAGGACGAGGCCGTCCACGCCGCTCGACTGCAGGTCGGCCCACCCCGTGGTGTGGGGCAGCACGATGACCCGGCAACCTCGCTCGCGCAAGGAGCGGAGGATGTTGCTCTTCACGCCGTAGTCAACGACCCCGATCGAAAGGCCCGAGCCGTCCGCTCCGCCTCGAGGTCGGAGTTCCGGCGGCAGGGGGTCGAGCCATTCGACTCTCGACGTGCGCGAGGTTTCCGCGACCAGGTCCTGCTCCGACAGGGGCGTCACCCGCTGCGCGGCGAGAGCCAGCTCGGCCAGCCGCGCCTGGCCTGGCGCCTCGGACTCGTGCGTCAGGACGGCGCGAAGCGCTCCGTGCGTGCGCAGGTGGCGGGTGAGAGCCCTGGTGTCGATCTCCGTGATCGCCGGCACGTGCCACCGGCGCAGGTACTCGTCGAGCGAAGCCTCGCTGGAGTGGTGGCTGGGCCGCGGGCACGCCCAGCGGACGATCATCGCCCGCGCCCATGGTCGCGCCGACTCCGCGTCCGCGTCGCGCACGCCGTAGTTGCCCTGAAGCGGATAGGTCATGCACACCATCTGGCCGGCGTACGAAGGGTCGGTGAGAACCTCCTGGTAACCGGTCATCGCGGTGTTGAAGACGACCTCACCCACGCCGCGGACATCCGCGCCCAAAGCCACGCCGACGAAGGCCCGGCCGTCCTCCAGAACAAGAGCGGCATGCTTCTTGACCGCCCCGTTCGCGTGCCCGCTCCTAACCTGCAACGATCACCGCCTGATCGATCCCGTCGTCCTCTTCGACGAGGACCTCGATCCGTTCCGAATCGGAGGTCGGCACGTTCTTGCCGACGTAATCCGGCCGGATGGGCAGCTCTCTGTGGCCGCGGTCGATGAGGACCGCCAGCTGGATCGCACGAGGGCGACCGAAGTCCATCAGGGCGTCCATGGCCGCCCGGGCCGTGCGGCCGTGGTGGATGACGTCGTCGACCAGGACGACCACCTTGCCGTCGACCTCAGGCATGTTCGAGGTGGCCCGATGCGACGGCTCGCGGAGGTGCCGGTCGTCACGGTGGTCGCTCGTATCCAGCGCCCCGACCGCGACGGGCACGCCCTCGAGCCCGGCCAGCTTCGCCGCCAGGCGCCGCGCGAGGTGGTCGCCTTTGGAGAAGATGCCGACCAGCACAAGACCCTCCACGCCGCGATTGCGCTCCGCGATCTCGTGGGCGATGCGCGACAGCGAGCGCCTGATCTGGTCTGCATCCATCACCGTCGCCTTCAGGCGGCGCTCGGTGACGCTCACGAGAGCAGCCGGTCGAGGAGGGCCATGCGGATCCACAGGCCGTTGTGGGCCTGGCGGAAGTAGGCGGCGCGAGGGTCGGCGTCGACCTCCGGGGCGATCTCGTCGACTCGCGGCAGCGGGTGCATGACGATGGCGTACTTGCGCATCAGGCCGAGTGAGCGCTTGTCGATCCGGTAGATGCCCTTGAGCGCCAGGTAGGCGTCGGGATCGGCGAACCGCTCCTTCTGGATCCTGGTCTGGTACACGACGTCCACCTCCGGCAGCACGGCGTCGAGGTCTTCGGTCTCGACCCACGGGACGTTGTGCTCGGTAAGGTGGGTCTTGAGGTCGTCCCGCATGGCCACCTGCGGCGGCGCGACGAACCAGATCTTGATGTCCTTGAACTTGCTCAGCAGGTAGGCCAGCGAACGGACGGTGCGCCCGTTGGCGAGGTCCCCCACCATCGCCACCCTGATGCCGTCGATCCGGTGGAGCTCATCCTTGATCGTGTAGAGGTCGAGAAGCGCCTGGGTCGGATGCTGGCCCGGACCATCGCCGGCGTTGATGATCGGCACGGAGCTGACCGCCGCCGCACGTTTCGCCGCGCCCTCCTCGTTGTGGCGCATCACGATCACGTCGGCGTAGCCGCTGACGATGCGGATCGTGTCCTCCAGCGTCTCGCCCTTCGCCGCAGAGGAGAACTCACGCGCGTTGTCCGTGCCCATCGTCTGGCCGCCGAGTCGGAGCATCGCCGCCTCGAAGGACAGGCGCGTGCGCGTGGAGGGCTCGTAGAAGAGCGCGGCCATGATCCGCCCGTTCAGGCGGCCGGAGAATCGGTGGGGCTCACGCTTGATCTCTTCGGCCTGCGTCAGGAGCTCTTCGAGCATTGAGCGCGAGAACTGCTGGCTCTCGATCACGTGCTTGAGGCGAGAACCGACGGCCATCAAAAATTCTCCTTCCCGGTCTCTCTGGGACCGGACTTAAAGGAAACCCGGCGCGAGCGCGCCGCCGGATGCATTTTAACGCTCGACCGTTTGCGGGCGCGCGGCGACCTCGACCGCTCGGATACCTTAAGTACGTGAACAAGCGGCCCGGGCAGATCAGGGTGACCGTAGAGACCGGCTACTGCACCTTCTGCGCCCGCGTTCGGAACCTGCGCCGCGAGGAACGGCAGCTGGGCGCGCTGATCCGCACCGTCGTCGCTTGCGAGAGCTGCCACCGGGTCCTGTCGAGCACGGTCGGCGTCGCGGATGCCGAGCCGGCGGTCGCCGAGGTGACCACCGAGCCGGCGGCCGTCAAACCGACAGCCGAAGCGAAACCAATCGCCGAAGCGAAACCAATCGCCGTAGCCAAGGCCACGCCCGCAGCCGCGGCCAAACCGAGGAAGACCGGCTCCGCGGCCCCCGCCCGATCCAAGGCGCCCGCCAGCCGAACCCGACCGAAGAAGTGAACCTCGCGGCGGTCGCGGTCGAGCGCCTGGAGAAGACGCTCGGAGCCAACAAGGTGCTGCGTGGCATCTCCTTCCGGGCCAAGTCCGGCGAGATCTTCGGCCTGCTTGGCCCGAACGGCGCGGGCAAGACCACCACGCTGCGGATCATATGCACACTCCTGTCCCCGGATGCCGGGAGCGTCGAGGTGCTCGGCTTCGGGACGCGGGTCGAGCCCCGGGAGGTGAGGCGGCGGATTGGCGTGGTCACCGCGGACATCGGCATCTATCCCCGACTGTCGGCACGCGAGAACATCGAGTACTTCGCAAGGCTCTGCGGGCTTGTCGACGGCGACGTCAAGCGCAGGGTCGACGGCGTCATCGAGCGCCTTGACATGGGCACGTTTGAAAAGCAGCGCGCCGAGAGCCTGTCGTCAGGGCAGAAGCAGAAGGTCGCGATTGCGCGCGCCATCGTCCATGACCCCGAGGTCCTGATGTTCGACGAGCCGACATCGAACCTCGACGTGCTCGCGTCCAAGGAGGTTCGCGAGTTCATGGTCGAGGCGAAGGGTCGTGGCAAGTGCGTGATCTTCTCGACGCACGTGATGCACGACGCAGAGCGCCTGTGCGACCGCGTCACGATCCTCCATCACGGCCTGGTCGTGGCCGGCGGTTCCACTGACGACGTGCGCGGCGACCACCGCGACCTGGAGAGCGCGTTCCTCGCGCTGGTGGAGGCGGTGTGAAAGGAGCGGCCTGGATCGTCTATCGCAAGGAGCTTCTGGAAGTCCTGCGCGATCGGCGCACGCTCATGGCCATCGGGCTCGCTGCGCTGGCGACTCCGCTCGTGCTGGGCGTGATCTCGCAGGTCTCGACCAGGACCGCGACGCAGGCCTACACGATCGGCTATTCAGGCCAGATCCCGATCGGGCTCGACATACTGCTGCGTGCCACCAGCCTGAAGCTCGAGCCGGTCGCCGATCCGGCCGCCGCGGCGAAGCAGCAGGTGGACCTCGGCGTGGCGTTCCTACCCGGTGAGATCGACGAGTACTACGACCCCACGCGGCAGGGCGCACAGATCGCGGACGTCCGGCTGCAGACGATCCTGGGCCAGTACGACGCCGCTCAGGCCGCGGCAGCGCTCCAGAGCCGGGGCATCGACCCGGGCATCCTCACCCCTCTCAAGCTGGTCACGCATCCACTGAGCTCGCCGGTGCAGGCGGCGTCCAACGCCTTCCTCAGCTTCTTCCTGCCGTACATCCTGATCACGATGATCCTCACGGGCGGCTTCTCCGCCGCGCTCGACAGCTCTGCCGGCGAGCGCGAGCGACGAACGCTCGAGAGCCTGCTGCTCACGCCCGCTCCTCGGAGCCGGGTGCTGCTCGGGAAGATCGGGGCGATCATGACCGTCAGCCTGCTGGCTGCGGTGGCGGCGATCGGCTCGATGTTCATTGCGCTCACCCAGCTCTCGATACCGGGATCCGGCGGTACGTCCAACCACATCACCGTCAGCCCGGCCGCCGTGCCGGTGATGGTGTGGCTGGCGGTGCTCGTCGCGGTCAGCTTCAGCGCGGTGACCCTCGCGCTCGGGACGCTCGCGAAGAGCTTTCGCCAGGGCCAGGCCTACGTCACCCCGCTGTACTTCATCACGATCCTGCCCGCGTCGATCATCCTTTTCATCCCCGATTTCAACCCGAGCATCGCCTACTACCTGATCCCGATCCTCAACGCCGTACTGGTCTTGCGGGACGCGATCGTGCACAACTCCGTCAGCTGGCCGGCGCTTGCGGTGACGACGGCGAGCCTGCTGGCGACCGGCGCGGCGTCCTGGTACGCCGCCCTTCGCCTGTTCACCCGCGAGGCGCTGCTGACCAGGTAGTCGTACCCTCGACCCCGGCCGCGGGGATAATTCGGGCATGACCAGTGCTGTGATCGTCGCCTGCGGCCGCTCTGCCATCGGGAGGGCGCGCAAGGGCTCGCTCGTCGACGTCCGACCCGACGACCTCGCCGCCCACGTGGTGAACAAGGTCCTGGACCAGGTGCCCCAGCTCGACCGCTCGGAGATCGAGGACCTGATCTGCGGTTGCGGCCTCCCCGGCGGGGAGCAGGGCCACAACATCGGCCGTGTCGTCTCCATCCTCGCGCGCCTGGACGTCCCCGGCGTCACCGTCAACCGCTACTGCTCCTCCTCGCTCATGACGACGCGGATGGCGGCGCATGCGATCGAGGCGGGCGAGGGAGACGTCTTCCTGTCGGTCGGCGTCGAATGCGTTTCGCGCTACGCCAGCGGCTACCCGGATGCGCCGGACACCTACAACAGCAGGCTCGTCCGCGGCAACACGGAGGAGTACCCCGACATCTACATCGCAATGGGCGAGACGGCCGAGAACGTCGCCGAGCGCGAGAAGATCACGCGCGACGAGCAGGACCGTTACGCAGTCAAGAGCCAGGACGCGGCGGTCAAGGCTCGTGAGAACGGGTTCTTCGACCGCGAGATCATCCCGGTGCCCCTCCCCAACGGACAGATGTTCAGCAAGGACGACAGCCCTCGACCGGGAACGACGGTCGAAGTGCTCGCCACCCTCAAGGCGGCCTTCCGGGAGAACGGCACGGTCACCGCCGGCAACGCGTGTCCACTCAACGACGGTGCGGCCGCGGTGGTCGTGATGTCCGAACGCAGGGCCAAGGAGCTCGGCATCAAGCCGCTCGCGCGCATCGTCTCAACCGGCCTGTCCGCCCTCGAGCCGGAGTTCATGGGACTCGGTCCGATCGACGCCTCCCGGCAGGCGTTGAAGCGGGCGAAGATGACCATCGGCGACATCGACATCGTCGAGATCAACGAAGCGTTTGCGGCTCAGGTCATCCCCTCCGCGCGGGGGATCGGAGTCGATCCGTTCAGCGACAAGCTAAACCCTCAGGGTGGCGCGATCGCGCTTGGTCATCCGTTCGGAATGACCGGCGCCCGCATCCTGTGCACGCTGCTCAACGGCCTTCGCGAACGGGACGGGACCTTCGGGCTGGAGACGATGTGCGTCGGCGGGGGCCAGGGCATGGCGATGATCTTGGAGCGGCTGAACTAAGAGCTCAGGTCGCGCTGCGCGGGCTCGCTTCGGTCGAACAGGTCGGCCAGGTCGGACCGGCCGACATCCATGGCGAGCCGGCGAGCGTCGCGTCCCAAGTAGTCGGATGACGAAGCATCGGCTCCGCGCTCGAGCAGCAGCCGGACCATCTCAGGGTTTCCACCCATCACGGCGCCGTGAATCGGCGCAGCCGCCTCTGCCCGCGCGTTGACGTCGCCGCCTGCCGCGAGCAGCGCCTCTGCGACTTTGGTGCTGCCGCCGATGGCGGCGAAATAGAGCGCCGGCAGGTCGTGCACACCGCGAGCGCGGACGCGTGTGGGATCGGTCGCCAGCTCAGCCTCCACTTGCGCAACCCTGCCCAGCACGGAGGCGGTGAAGAAATCAACCGGGGCGCCTCGACCGACGAGGAATTCGATGATGGGTTTGTTGCCCATCTGGGTCGCGGCCTCGACGGCGGACTCGTTCCAGGGTGCGCGCAGGTTCAGCGCCGCCGGGTGCTCGTCCAGCAGCTCACGCACCCGCACGAGGTTGCCGTGAGCGTTGCCGACCAGCTCCTCGACCACTCCGGGTCCGACCTCTGGCATCAGCCCGCCATCTCGAGAGGGAGTATCGCGGAAGCGCTCATGAAATAACTCCCGGCTGGATCGAGGTTGGATCCGATGACACAACAAGAGACCTATTCGGCGGGGGAGAAACTGAAGATGCGCGCATTCGCTCTCGATGAATTCGGCGGGCCTGGTTCGATTCACGAGCTGCCCGATCCGGCGCCGGCGGCAGGCCAGGTCCGCGTGCGGGTGGCGGCCGCCGCGCTGAACCCTTTCGACAACTTCGTCCTGCAGGGCTACCTCAAGGACCGGATGGAGCACCGATTTCCCCTGGTCCCGGCCGGCGACCTCGCGGGCACCATCGACGCGGTCGGACCGGACGCCAAGGGTTTCGCAGTCGGAGACCGCGTGTTCGGAACCACCGGCAAGATGGTCCTGGGCGAAGGGACGCTGGCGGAGCTGGCGACGGCCTCCACGAGCACCATCGCAAAGCGCCCGCCCGCGGTCCCGGAGGTCGACGCGGCGGCCATTGGCCTTGCCGGCGTCTCGGCGCTCATGTTGGTAGAGGCGGCCGCACTCAAGCCCAAGGATGTGGTCGTGGTCGTCGGCGCGTCTGGTGGAGTCGGCGGCTATGCGGTCCAGCTGGCGCGGCTGGGAGGAGCGCACGTTGTCGGGGTCACGAGCACCGCCAACCTGCAGTACGTCAAAGGCCTGGGCGCCGATGAGGTGATCGATCGCAACGCCGGCGACGTGCTCGACGCGATCAAGGCCAAGCACCATGATGGCGTGGCGGCCATCATCGACACCGGCAGCGATGCGCCATCGCTGGCGCGCTTGAGCGAAGCCGTGCGCAAGGGCGGCACTGTCACCTCGATGAAGGGCGCAGCTGCCATCGACGAGCTGGCGAAGCGCGGGATCGCTGGGGTCAACATTTCCGCGAAGGTGACGACGGAGCGCCTCGAGCACCTCGCCGGCCTGGCCGCCGCCGGAAAGTTCAAGGCGCCACAGATCCACACATTCGCCCTCGCGCAGGCCGGGGACGCGTTGAAGCTCCTCGGTCACGGCAGCGGGAAGATCGTGGTGAAGATCTGAAGGGCCGCCGGCACTAACGCAGAAGATGGCGTTCCAGGAACTCGAGCGTGCGCTCGTGCACGCGAACCTGGTTGTCACGGCGCGCGAAGCCGTGGCCCTCGCCCTCGAACGTGAGGTATTCGACCGGGCGGCCCAGCTCAATCAGGCGCGCGACCATCTGGTCCGACTCCTCACGCGGGACCCGCGGATCGTTGTCGCCCTGGACCACCAGCAGCGGACACCTCACGTCTTCGACGTACGTGATAGGGGAGCGCTCGATCAGCCTGTGTCGATCAGTTTCCAGGTCGCCGATCCACAGCTTGTTCCAGCGCCGCCAGTTGGGCGGATCGTTCTCGAGCATCGTCACCAGGTTGGACGGCCCGAAGATGTCGACTGCGCAGCGCCAGTACTCAGGGAGTCGGGTGACGCACGTAAGACATGCGAAACCTCCGTACGAACCGCCAAATACGCCCAGCCGCTGCGGGTCGATGTCGGGTTGAGCGCGCATCCAATCGCCCACCGAGCGAAAGTCCTCGAGATCGATCCCGCCCCAGTCGCGGTGGATCCGCGTCTGCCATGCCTTCCCGTAGCCCGTGGAGCCGTGGACGTTGGGCACGACGAGCGCAATTCCCATTTCCGGCAGTTGCGCCAGGAGGGGGGAGTAAAGGGTGGGTCGCGACTGGGCTTCGGGACCGCCGTGAATGACCAGGATTGCCGGCGTTCGCCCTGATGCCTTCGCCGGGCGAAACACGTAGCACGGGATGTCCCCCTCCTTGCCTGGGATCCGGATCGATTCCGGGGCGGAGGCATGCGCCACCAGCGCCTCTCCACGCAGAAGCAGCCGATCCTCACCGGTCGCCAATTCGAGGATCCGGAGTTCTACCGCCCCGGAGGCCGGCCAGAGGGTATATGCGGCACGAGCACCATCCTTGGTGACCACCAGATCGTCGACGGCGCCCACTGTCTGGCGATCACCGACGGGGCCGCCATCGAACCGCCAGCGCAAACGGGAGTAGCCGTCTTCGTTCACACACCAGACGACGCCACGACCGTCCGACGATGTCGACGCCACCTCTACATCCCAGGCGGGCTGGTCGTAAATTTCGCGGTCGCCGCTGTGGATGTCGATCGCTTCCAGGTGGAGAAAGTCGCTGCCGCGATCGCTGATCGCGAGCACACGGCCGTCGGCGAGCCATCCAGCTGGGACGTTCTGCACCTCGCCCGTATGAGATGTGAGTTCGGTGACCTCGCCCGAACTGGCCTCGAGCGCAAGCAGGTCCTGGTCCGTGTTCTGGGTCACGCGCATCAAGCAGAGCCAGCGGCCATCGGGTGACCATCCGCCGGCTACGTGCCATGCGGGCTCGGCAACGACAAGTCTCTGGTGCTTGGTGCTGCCGTCGACGATGGCGATGTCCACATCCGTAGGCTGCCGCGCATTGGTGCTGATCGCGACCGAAGTTCCGTCAGGCGAGACCGCCCAGTGCGACAGGTGGTGCTGTACACGATCGCCGGCGCTCACTGCGAAGTCTTCCACCTGCCCGTCGAGCCGGCGAACGTACACCTGCCACTGCTCAGTGCCACCTCGATGGGCGCTGCAGTACAGATCGCCCGTTGCCGACCAGGAGAGCCCGTATGCAGCTGCGCCTTCGACCTCGAAGGACTTCCGAGGCTCGCCTCCCTTGACCGGAACCTCGCAGACCACGCCAGGGCCCTCGCGGATCGAAACGAATGCCAGGTTCTTGCCATCAGGCGAGAACGCGAAGGGCGCGGCGCCTGAGTAGCGCCGAACCGTGTGCGGTGAGACCTGTCCGATCAGCCCTGGTGGAAGCGGCTTCGGGTCTGGCCTGCCAGTATCGGCGCTCACGCGAGTCCCTCCTTGCTCTTGTAGAAGCGGCACGGTGGAGATTCGGCGGTCGTGTGGAAGTTCCAATGCCGGCACCACGTCGTGCCGTCGAACATGCGGCATGAGCCGCAGGTCACGCGAGGACTCTGCGCGCTCGCCTTCTTCATATGGTGCTCGGGCCGCTCACCGGCAAATCCCTCGCTCACAGCCGCGAAACTAGCTCCATCGCAGGTCAGTGTTTGAAGTGGCGCCGGCCGGTCATGACCATGGCGATCCCGGCTGCGTCTGCCGCCGCCACCACCTCGGCATCCTTGACCGATCCTCCCGGCTGGATGGCCGCCGTGACGCCGGCCCGAATGCCCTCTTCCAGTCCGTCCGGGAACGGAAAGAACGCGTCGGA
>JBGPOC010000052.1:0-9883 GCA_041487825.1 Candidatus Dormibacteraceae bacterium
CTTGCGAACGATCTCCTTTGCCTCGGCTTCGGTCCGCACCACGAGCTTGGTGTCGGCCTTGGCCTCCGTCTCGTCCGTGACAGCACCGTCGGCCGGCTCGCCCCGTAGGCGGTGCAGCCTGGCCAGGAAGTGCTGGTCGGCCGCCCTTTTCGCGAGCTCGACGTCGATGGTCCACGATTCGACGGGGACGAACTTTCGGATCTCTTCCTCGCGGTCGCAGACAAGCCGCAGGGCGACGGACGACACCCGTCCCGCACCGATCCCCTTCTGCACCTTGCTCCACAGGAACGGGCTCAGGCGATACCCGACCAGGCGGTCCACCACCCTCCGTGCCTGCTGGGCGTTGACCAGTCGCATGTCGATCTCGCGCGGCGACTCGAGCGCGCGGCGCACCGCCTCGGCCGTGATCTCGTGGAACTCGATCCGCTTGGGCGAGCGGAGCTTCAACACCTCAGCCAGGTGCCAGGCGATCGCCTCGCCCTCCCGGTCCGGGTCGGAAGCGAGGATCACCTCGCGGTCGTTCTTGGAGGCGGTCCGAAGCTCGCCGATCGTCTTCTTGCGGCTCTCGACCACCTCGGAGTGGGGCTTGAAGCCGGCGTCAACGTCCACGGCCAGCTCGTTTCCGGGCAGGTCGCGGACGTGGCCCATCGAGGCCAGGACGTCGAAACGGTCACCCAGAAACCGCTTCAGAGTCCTCGCCTTGGCGGGCGACTCGACGATGATCAGACCCTCGGACACTTCATCTCCTTTAATCCCGGCCGGCCCTGTTTCTTCCCCGGACGGCCTCCGGGCGGGCAATCCTACGCTCGTTCTTTGCCGCTGCGCAATGCCCGAACGTAACCGGACTCCTGACGGCGCACAGCGCCGTCCAGCTCGAGCGCGGTGAGCCGGCCCAGGACTTCCGACACCGGGAGCTGCAGCTTTCGGGCGATGTCCGAGGCGCTCAGGGCGAGCACATCCGAGAGGTGGGCGACGATCCCGTCCCGCTCGCTCTGCAGCCCAATCCGAAGCCGCCCGGGCGCCCGCAGCGGGTCGTCAAGGACCTCGCCACCCCGGCCAAGCACGGCGAGAACATCGCGCGCGTTCTGTACCAACCCAGCCCCATCCCTGAGCAGACCGTGGGTGCCCACCGACAGCGGTGAGAAGACGCTGCCGGGCACCGCCATTACCTCTTTATGTAGGTGCAGGGCGGCGTCTGCGGTGATAAGCGCGCCTGACCCCTCGCCCGCCTCGACGACCACGACGACGTCCGAAAGGGCGGCCATGGTCCAGTTGCGCGCCGGAAAGTTCTGCCGGCGCGGGACCGTCCCGTCCGGGAACTGGCTGACGAGCGCGCCGCCCGCCGCAAGAATCTCGCCGGCGAGCCGGCTGTGCGCCGCGGGATAGACGACGTCCACGCCGGTGCCCATCACGGCGACCGTGACCCCTTCGCCGTTCAGCGCGCCGCGGTGGGCGGCGGCGTCGATTCCAAGGGCGAGGCCGCTGACCACGATTACGCCGGCGCGGGCGAGGTCGGTTCCCAGCTGTTCGGCCACCGCCTCCCCGTACGGCGAAGGCCGGCGCGAACCGATGATCGCCACGCGCGGCCCATCCGGAGGAGGCCAGCGGCCCCTTACCCGAAGATCAGACGCGGCCGCACCGGTCTCAAGCTGCGACATCGTTGAGCCGGTAGCCGAGGGCTTCGAGGATGTGGCGTTCCCCAATTCGCTCGGAGTCGTCGAGGTCGGCCGACGTGCGTGCCACGCGCCAGGCTCTATGAAAGCCCCGAGCAGTGAGGCCGCGGTGCTCCGCCCAGCGCTCGAGTGTTTGGCGTGAGGCGGCATCGAGGCCGGCCATCTGGCGGAGCCGGGATGGTTTCAGCTGCGCGTTGAGGCACCCCTGGCGATCGAGCTGACGGCGCCGCGCCGCGAGGACGCGCTCCCTGACTGGCGCGGATGACTCGCCGCTCGGCTCGGACGCCAGAGCTTCGAGCGGGACCCGCCTGACGCCGACCTTGAGATCGATCCGGTCGAGGAGCGGGCCCGACAGCCTGCGCTGATACGCGTCGATCATCGCCGGCGTACAGCGGCAGGCGCGACGACCGTCGCCTGCCCATCCGCAGGGACATGGATTCGTTGCGGCGACCAGGGTGAATCGCGCCGGGTAAGCGACCGATCCACCCGACCTCGTGATCGACACGCGCCCAGTCTCGAGCGGTTGGCGAAGCGCTTGAAGCACGGATCCCTGGAACTCCGCAAGCTCGTCCAGAAAGAGGACCCCATGGTGCGCACGGGAAATCTCACCCGGCCGGGCCAGGCCCGCTCCGCCGCCGATCAATCCCGCCATGGACACGCCGTGGTGAGGCGCGCGAAAGGGCCGCGCCCAGTCCAGCGGGCTCGCGGCCGAAAGGTCGCCCAGCAAGCTCCTGACCTGCGCCACCTCCATCGCCTCGGCGAGATCCAGGGGAGGCAGAATCCCCGGCAAGCAACGGGCCAGCATCGTCTTGCCCGCGCCGGGCGGCCCGCTCAGGAGCAGATGGTGGCCTCCGGCCGCAGCCACCTCGAGCGCGCGCCGCGCCTCCTCCTGACCGTGCACCTCCGCCAGGTCGTGCTCCGAGGCCTCGACGTCTTTGTGAATCACCGGATGGGTGGGCGGTTGGGGCTCGATGGTCTCGGTATTGATGAGGTGAGCGACCACACCTGCGAGGTTGGTGCAAGGAATCACCTCAAGGCCTTCCACCAGCGCCGCCTCCGGCGCATCCACCGCGGGAACGAAGATGCGCTCGAAGCCGTGCATGCGCAGCCATTTGGCCGCCACGAGCACGCCGTCCACGTGGCAGACGTTGCCGTCCAACGCCAGCTCACCGAGGAACGCGGAGCGAGGCGGCGGCGCCTGGCGAATCACCGCAAGAGCGGTCGCGACCGCAATTGGCAGGTCGAGCCCGCTGCCCTCCTTGCGCAGCTCCGCAGGTGCAAGGTTGACCGTCAGTCGTTGGCGAGGAAACTCCAACCGGCTGTTTCGGATTGCAGAGCGGACCCGTTCGCGGGCTTCTTTGACAGAAGTCGCCGCCATGCCGACCAACAAGAAAGCGCTCTCTCCACGACCGTTGTCTGCCTGCACCTCGACATGGCGCGCCTCGAGGCCGACCAAGACGCATGAGTCAACCGAGGCGAGCACGGAGCGGACCCTAGTCGGGCCGACGAACCGGCGCAGCCCTGCCTGTTAAGAGCCCAGGAACTCGGCGACCTCGCCCGCGAATGCCTCCGCCTGCTCCACGAAGATCATGTGACCTGAATCACCAACGATCACCTTCCGAGACCCCTTGATCCCCTCGGCGATCTCGCCCGCGCACACGGGGCCGCAGATGAAGTCCTCGTCGCCAGTGATCACGAGGGTCGGCGCGCTTATCGATCCGTGCAACCCTCTCAAGTCGAACGTCTCGAAGATCTCCTTGTTGAACAGCCTCAGCGCATCGCCGTTGAGGGTTTCCGACTTGAGCGTGTCGAGGTACCCCGCCTCGACGGCGCCGAAGTGAGCGAAATACAGCGGCAGCTCGCGGAAGAGCAGGTCGGCCATCTCTTCATCGCTTGAGAACCTGCCCTCCTGCTCTGCCTCGAGCGCGGCGAGAGCGTCCGCGTACCACGGCTGCCCGGACCGCTTGTCCATCCCCACTCGCATCGCGGCCTGCTGCTCGGCGCCGAACCGCGCCAGCGTCGACGCCAGCACGAGCCGGCGCACCCGCCCCGGATACCTGGCCGCATACGCCTGCGCCACCACGCCTCCGTGCGAGTGTCCAAGCAACAGCATCCTCTCTTGCCCGAGGTGCTGCCTCAGCTCCTCGAGGTCGGACACGTAGTCGTCGATCTGGTAAGCCGACGGATCCTTCGGCCTCTCCGAGCCCCCGGTGCCTCTCGGGTGCAGCAGCACCAGCGTGAACCTCTCCCAGAGCCCGGCAAGGTCGCCGAAGTACAGCGACGAGAACCCCGGCCCGCCGGGGTGGCAGACCAGGACGGGCCCCGTGCCCATCTCGTCGTAGTCGAGTGTCCGCCCGTCGGAGGTGGTCATGTTCATGCGAGTCTCGGCTCCGGTCGCCACCGTCCATCTTCCTCCAGGTAGCCCACCGGTTGATCCGGCTCGTGGCTCAGGATCAACAGCCAGCGGTGCATCTGCGCCTCCTCGAACAAGCGCGCTTTCTGCTCGAGCACCCGCAGCGGTTCGAGGTCGGCCGACATCGTCCACGGCACGCGGAGATGGGGTGTCTGGCAGACCAGGTCTCCGGTCACGGCGCATGCCAGCTCACCCGAACGCAGGATGACGACCTGGCTGCCCGGCGTGTGGCCGCCGACGTGGCGAACATGGACCCCGGGCAGGACCTCCGCGTCGCCGCTCAAGAACTCGACCAACCGGTGGCCGTCCGCGAGCGGGGTGAAATCGTCGCTCACGTAGCCCGGCGCGCTCCTGATATCGGGATGTATCGCGAAGTCCCATTCGGTGCGCTGGATGAAATGCCGCGCCTTCTTGAACGTGAGCTCTAGGCCACCCATCTCGTCACGCCTGGTGAGGCCGCCCGCATGGTCCCAGTGCAGGTGGGTCGTGATCACCGCATCGACCTCGTCGGGCCGGATCCCCAGGCGGTGCAGCGAGTGGAGCAGCCCTTCCGGCTCACGCAGCGCGACCTGCAGCGCCCTCTTCTCGCTCAGCTTGGTCCCGATGCCCGTCTCGCAGACGATCACGCGCCCGTTCACTCGAGCGATCAAGCCAACGCACGCGCACTCGATCATGTTGTTGCCGTCTGCCGGCTTCTGCTTCTCCCACAGGACCTTGGGGACGACGCCGAACATCAGGCCCCCGTCAGCCTTCCAGCGGCCCGCGATCATGAGGTAGAGCTCGAGGTCGCCCAGTTGCATGGCGACTAATATGCTGCTCGAAATGCCGGCGGCTGCGGTCCGTACCGCAAAACTTTCCAAAGACTACGGTCTCGGGCACGGCCTCTTCGACCTCGACCTCGAGGTGTCGCCACAGGAGGTGTTCGGGTACCTCGGGCCCAACGGCGCCGGCAAGAGCACCACCATTCGCTGCCTCATGGGCTCGATCCGGCCGACCGCCGGTTCGGCGCATATCTTCGGCCTCGACTGCCAGCGCGACTCGGTGGCCGTCAAGCGCAAGGTCGGATACATGCCGGGCGACATGCCTCAGTTCGGCAGCCTCCGCGGCAAGGAGGTGATCGCCTACCTGGGAGGCCTGCGTGGCGGCGCCGACCCCGAGATCGTTCGCAGCATCGCCGAGCGCTTCGACCTGGACCTCGGCCGCCGCTTCCGCGAGTATTCCAGCGGCAACAAGAAGAAGCTCGGCATCCTGGTCGCCTTCATGCACAGGCCCGACCTGCTCATCCTGGACGAGCCGACCGGCGGGCTCGACCCTCTGAACCAGCAGGAGTTCTACAAGCTCCTCCGCGAGACACGCGACGCGGGCGCGACCACCTTCCTCTCCTCTCACATCCTGTCCGAGGTCGAGAACGTGTGCGACCGGGTCGGCATCATCCGCGCCGGGCGCCTGGTGAAGGTCGCCGACCTGGACGAGATCCACAGCATCCGCCTGCACCGCATCGAGCTCGAGTTCGCGCCTGGCGCCGAGGTGCCCGAGTCCGCGATTCGATCCGCTGCCGGAGTCGAGGACGTCGTCATCGGCGACCACCACGTGACGTGCACCGTGAAGGGGACGTTCGACCCCCTGCTCAAGGCCCTCAACGGCACCACGGTGACCAACCTCGTGAGTCACGAGCCCAGCCTCGAAGAGATCTTCCTCACCTACTACAGACCCGACGCGCCCTCCGAAGCACTCGCGCGATGACGGCGATCCGGCTCGCGCTTCGCCTCGGTCGGTGGGGCTTGCTCGGCTTCGCCGGCGTCGGGTTCATCGCCACGCTCATCAACGCGGTCGGCTTCTACCAGGTGGCCGGGCACACCCAGGCGGAGCGCGAAGCATTCGCACGAGACTTCGAACAGATCGCTGCGCAGTTGACCGTCCTGCTGCCTCCGCCCGTGCGACTGGACACCATGGGCGGCTACACGCAGTACCGCGCCTTCGGGTCGCTGGCCATCGTGTTCGCGATCTGGGCCCTTGCCTCGGCCACCGCTGCCGTGCGGGGGGACGAAGATCGAGGCCTCACGGAGATGATCCTCGCCGGGGGCCTCTCTCGAGCTCGAGCCATCGCCGCGCGAATCGCCGCCTTCGCATTCGCCTGTTTCGTGGCGGCCCTGGCCGCAATCCTGGGTGTGATCGTCGGCGCGGTCACGGGAGGTGAATCGTTTCCGATCGGCTCTGCGGTCCAGCAGGCAGTCCTGCTCGCCGCGCTCACGCTCAGCTGCTATTCGTTGGTGCTCCTCGTCGCGCAGCTAGTGGCGCCCCGCTTCGCCACCGGCCTCTCAGGCGCCATGCTCCTGGCCCTCTTCCTCGTCAACAGCCTCAGCCGCACCTTCGACTCTCTTTCCACGGTGCGCTGGCTGTCACCGTTTCGGTACTACGAGCTCAGCCACCCACTGGCGCCAGGCGGGAACTTCGATGTGCGCGCAACGCTCGTCCTCGTCGGCATCGCCGTGGCTGCGGGCGCCCTGGCAACCCTCGCTTTCATGCAGCGCGACCTCGGATCGGCACTGATCGCACTTAAAACGAAAGCGTTGCCCCCGACCTACGAAACGTCGCGGGCGGCGGCCTGGCGAACGCCTGTCATCCGCGGCCTGTACGACCGGCGGATCGGCCTGGCACTGTGGACGGTGGGCGTGTCGATCGTGGGAGCCCTGTTCGTCGTCTTGACGAAGACCATTGTCCAGCCGCTCCTGGCCATCCCGGGACTGGCCGCGTACTTCGCCGCCTTCGTGCACGGGGGCATCTACCCATCCTTCCTCTCGTTCATCTGGTTCGGCTTCGCCCAGCTCCTGCTGGCCGGGTTTGCCATCACCCAGGTCGCGCGGTGGTCCGCGGAGGATACGGACGGCCGCCTCGAGCTCATCCTGAGCAACCCCGTGTCGCGCACGCAGGTCGTGATCGAGCGCGCGGCTGTGCTCGCGTTTGGAGCCCTCGTCATCGCGGCGGTGAGCGGCGTGGCGGTCGGGCTCGAGTCTCGCAACGAGTCGATCGCACTCGATCCCAGCCGCCTGGCCGAAGCGTCGGTGTTGCTGGTTCCCTTCACCCTCGTGTTTGCGGCGGTGGGCGCCCTGCTGGCGGCCCGCCTCCCCCGGGCCACGCTAGGCATCCTGGGCGTCTTCGCGTTCGCCAGCTACCTGATGCTGCAGTTCGGCCCCATCTTCAAGCTCCCGGATTGGGTCCAGAACCTGTCCGCGTTCAAGCTGTACGGCCAGCCTCTGACCGAAGGCGTGGACCACTCGGGCCTCGCGATCATGCTGCTCATCGTGATCGTCGGGTTTGCCGCCTCGGCGATCGCCATGCAGCGAAGGGACGTGGGGGCCTGAAGATCCCGGCGCTTACGGAAAGTAGCCAGCGCCAGGGCTTTTACCTATAAACTCTCCGCCATGCCGCGATCGATGTGGAAAGGCGTCGTCTCGTTCGGGATGGTTTCGATACCGATTCGCCTCTACAACGCGACGGAATCGAGCGCCAAGGTGTCGTTCCGTCAGCTGTGCCCCGACCACCATTCGCCGATCAACTACAAGCGCTGGTGCGCCGAGGGTGAGCACGAGGTGAACTACGGCGAGATCTTGAAGGGGTACGAGGTGGGCAAGGACCGCTACGTCATCATCGACGACAAGGATCTCGACAACCTGCCGCTGACCACCGCGCACAGCATCGACATCACCGAGTTCGTACCCGCCGACGACATCGAGCCCGGGCTCTTCTTCAAGAACGCCTACTACATGGAGCCCGAGGAGCTGGGCAAGAAGCCGTACCAGCTCCTGCGCAAGGCGCTCGAGGCAACAGGACGGATGGCGATCGCGAAGATCGCGCTGCGCGATCGGGAGCACCTGTGCGCTCTTCACGCAACCGGGCCCGCCCTGTTGATGAACACGCTGAACTGGCCGGACGAGATCCGCTCGACCGAAGGCCTCAAGGGTCTGGAGGGCGAGGTCAAGATCAACCCCAAGGAGCTCGAGATGGCGAAGGCCCTGATCGAGAGCCTGGCCGACTCGTTCGACCCCAGCCGCTACAAGGACGAGTACCGCGAGGCGGTCATGCGCGTCGTGCAGGCAAAGGTCGACGGCGAGGTGATCGAAGCTCCCGCCGCGCCGCAGACGGCCAAGGTGATGGACCTCATGGAGGCGCTTCGGGCCTCGGTCGAAGCGGCCAAGAAGTCACGCAAGACCCATGGCCGCGAGGCGCCCGCCGTGGAGGCCAAGAAGGCTCGCCGAAAGGCGTCCTGAACCCAGCGCGACGACTGCCTTAGCTCGCGCCCCTCTCCCCCCGGCCCTCCCCAGCCCTCGCCCTAAAAGCGACAACCTTCACCCGAGCCCCTCTCCCCTGCCCTCCCCCCTGAAGGTGGGAGGGAGTCTGTGTCGACGTAATCTGATTCGGAGATGGGGGATCCGGACCAGCTTCAGATCGAGCTCGAAAGCTTCCCCGACGAGCTGAGACCTATGCAGGCAGCGTCCGCGGAGGCGCCGTTCAGCTCGCCCGACTACCTGTTCGAGGTCAAGTGGGACGGGCTCCGGTGCCTGGTGTTCCGCGACCCGGAGGGTCACGTTCGCCTGCAAGACCGAGGGCTCAACGACATCACTGCAGACGTGCCCGAGGTGGTCGCCGCAGCGGCACGCATCCCGCCGGGCAGCGTCATCGACGGAGAGCTCGTTGCCACCGACCCGGACGGGCGACCCGACTACCCGCGTCTGCGGCAGCGGCTCGCTGGAGGCGCCGCGCTGCGCGAGAAGATCCCGGTGGCATATCTCGCCTTCGACGCCCTCTACCTCGAGGAGAAGCCCCTGCTCCGGCAGCCGGTCGTGAGGAGGCGAGCACGTTTGCGCAAGGCCGTCGAGCCCGGGGGTCACATCTTCGTTCCGGACCACATTGACGAGGATGGAGTCGAGCTGTTCGAAGCGTGCCTCGAGCGCGGCCTCGAAGGGGTGGTCGCCAAGCACAAGCAGAGCCCCTACGTCGCCGGCCAGAGAAGCCCGTTCTGGCTGAAGGTCAAGGCCGTCAAGTCGGACGATTTCGTCGTCATCGGCTGGACCGGCGACAAACCGTTCGACGCCCTCGTCGTGGGGTATCACGAGGACGGCCGCCTTCTGCCCTGCGGGACGGTCGGTGGCGGCTACGACGAGGCGGCGATTCGGGCGATCGGCGAAACCCTCGTCACGCTGGCGAGTGAGACCTCCACGCTGGAGCCGCCGCCGATCATGACCAGGCCGGTGCACTGGGTTCGGCCCGAGCTCGTGGTGAGCATCCGCTACTCGGAATGGTCGCCGGACGGCACCCTGCGGTTTCCGATCTTCAACGGTCTCCGTCCGGAGGTGCACCCGGCGGAAGCCGTGCGGCACCGTCCTCGCGTGGTGATCTCGGGCCACGTCAAGCCGGGCACGCTCGCTTATGACCTGACGAGGTTTCCGTTCTGATGGAGGCGGGGTTCGACGTCGTCACAGGCGCGTTCAGCTACACAGGCCAGTTCATCGCGCGCAGGCTGCTTGCCGACGGCCGCAGGGTGCGCAGCCTGACCAACCATCCAAAGCGGCCGGGGTCGGAGGATCTCGACGTCGACGTCGCACCCCTTCAATTCACCGACCGCGCGGCCCTGATCGAGAGCCTTCGTGGGGCCGACGTCTTCTACAACACTTACTGGGTCCGCTTCCATCACAGCGGCCTCGGCTTCGGCGACGCGATCGCCAACACGCGCATCTTGATGTCGGCGGCGGCGGAGGCGGGTGTCCGCAAGGTGGTCCATATCAGCGTCAGCAATCCC